>JADJWC010000002.1:900000-1189290 GCA_016716565.1 bacterium | reverse complement strand
TCAATTGGTTCAAATGCAATTTACATCGGGGGAAGTGAAGAGCAGAAGAAAAAATATCTAACACAGCTTGCAACAGGAGAAAAGATAGCAGCTTTCTGCTTAACAGAAGCACAAGCCGGTTCAGATTCATTTCATCTAAAAACAAAAGCAGATCTTGAAGGTGATCAGTGGGTTATAAACGGAGAGAAACTCTGGATTACAAATGGTGGAATTGCGGGTATACTTTCTTTATTTGCAAGAACCGAAAAAGGAATCAGTGCTTTTATTGTTGAAACAGATACTCCGGGATTTAAAGCTGGTCCGCCGGAAAAGAAAATGGGAATAAAGGGAAGCACGACAAACGCACTGAGTTTTGAAAATGTTCGGATACCAAAAGAAAATCTATTAGGTGTTGATGGAAGGGGATTCTTAATTGCAATGAAAACTCTGGATGCAGGAAGACTCGGACTCGGTGCTGCTTGCCTGGGAGTTGCAAAAGAGTTGTTGGAGCTTTCAACAAATTATGCGAAAGAAAGAAAACAATTCGATCATCCTATCAGCTTTTTCCAGGCAGTTCAATTTATGCTTGCAGAGATGGCAACAATGGTTTTCAATATGGAATCAATAGTCTATCGTACTGCTACTGATTATGATTTGAAGAAAGACATCTCAACAAGATCAGCGATGGTAAAACTATATTGTTCCGACGCACTTGATGAAGTTGCTGACCGTGCTGTTCAGATACACGGTGGAATGGGTTACTCACAGGAACTTTCAATTGAAAGATATTACAGGGATTCAAGGATCAACAGGATTTTTGAAGGAACAAACGAAATACAAAAAGGGATTATTGCACGAGATATTCTTAAAAAAGGCGGAAAAATTTTCTAACTTTGTAATGAGGTTTTATTATGACTCTGACAGAGGAATCATTATCGGGTATATCCGAAAAAACCATAAGTAAAAAAAATATGAGTAAGAAAAAAATATTCTACTACCGGATTTTTGATGACACCGAAAAGCTAAATTATGTGAAGAGCTCACTTACACATCAGGAGGTTGAACATTGGCTGCAGGAATATGAAAGAACTCATCAAAAATATTTTAATCCGGAGTTTATCAGCTATTTACAAAAGCACGATCCTGAAGCTGAAATTATTGAAATAAGCGATATATCATATTAATCCCACCCAATATTTTATGTCGCTTGTGTGTTCCCGGCACCCTGTACGGTATAATGCTGTTCTCTGCCGGGAATATTTTTTATATGTTGCGTTACATCAATTAAAATCTTATGAAAGAATTTATCTTCAAACCATTCGGAGAGATGACAGAAGCCGATTATCAAACCGTTGGCTTCAAATCCGGTCTCGAAATTCATCAACAGCTTTATACCAATAAGAAACTATTTTGCCGTTGCCCCGCTGGCATTTACAGCGATAACTATCATGCAGAAATACTTAGACATATGCGTCCGACTTTATCAGAACTTGGCGTTTATGATGGCACTGCTTTGATGGAATTCAAAACAAAAAAAGAAATTATTTACAGGATAAACAGAAACACTGTCTGCACATATGAAATGGATGACACACCTCCGTTCCTTATTAACGAAGATGCACTTGATATTGCACTTGGAATTGGAATGCTTTATAACTGCAAGCTTGTTGATGAACTTCATATTGCGCGAAAACAATATTTAGACGGAAGTATTCCAACAGGTTTTCAGCGGACAGCAATTTATGCTGTAGACGGCTGGATACCGTACAAAGACAGAAAAGTAAAAATTGTCCAGATGTCCATTGAAGAAGATTCCTGCAGGGAAGTTGCCGATTATTCTCACACAAGAGTTTATTTGACAGATAGGCTTGGAATGCCGCTGATTGAAACTGTTACGGGTCCGGATATGCGAACTCCGTACGAAGTAGCTGAAGTTGGATGGATTTGTGCAAAACTCGTCAGAAGCACTCACAAAGTACGAAGAGGAATCGGTGCAGCAAGACAGGATGTAAACGTAAGTGTGGAAGGAGGAACACGAGTTGAAATAAAAGGTGTTCCAAAGATTACAATGATTCCATTGTTGACACACAACGAAGCAATGCGTCAATGGAATCTATTAAGATTGCGGGAAGAACTGAAGAATAGAGGAATTACTCCCGAAACTTTCCAGGCAAAAGATTATGATATAACATCTCTTATAAAAAAACCTCACTACGTTCCATTAAAAAATGCAGTAGAAAGCAAATTGAAAATCAGTTGTGTTGTCCTCAAAGGATTTAAAGATTTGCTTCGTTGGCAGACTCAAACCGACACATATTTTTCCAAGGAAATTTCAGATAGAGTGAGAGTAATTGCCTGCCTGACAACTATTCCAAATATTATTCATTCAGACAGCAGGACCGATACAATCACTTCATCCGACTGGCAGAAAATTAAAAAACACGTTGAAGCAACGGACAATGATACAATTGTAATTGTTTGGGCGAGTGATGATGATATTCAAACTGCTGTGAACGAAATTATCATTCGTGCGAAGGAAGCAACGATTGGTATTCCTTCGGAAACGAGACAAGCACTGAGTGATGGTACAAATGGATTCGAAAGAATTCTTCCGGGTGCAGACAGAATGTATCCCGATACAGACCTTCCACCTAAAAAAATTGGTGCGGAAAGAATTAATAAAATTAAATCCTGGCTTCCCGAACAATTCTGGAAGAGACAGGAATGGTACAGGAAGCTTAATATTCCTCCCGATACAATCGATGAGCTGTCAATTTCAAAATATGCTGAACTGTTTAAGAAAGCAGTTATTGGGTGGAGGGTAAACCCAACAACTGCGGCAGTAATTCTGATTCAATATCCAAAAAGATTAAGCAGAAGCAGTTACGTGATAGATTCAATAAATGAAGAGATGATGACAGCAATTCTCCGAGCATATGCTGATGGAAAGCTCACGTACGATTTCATTCTCAAGGCGATGAAGATCAGCACTGAGCTCGGAATGTTTGTTGAAGAAATATTACCAAGACCGATCAGCGATACAGACCTTGAAAAAGAAATTACGAGTGCAGATCTCGAAATGCAAAGAATGAAGTTCGTTAAACCACAAAACGCAAATAGCATAATGATGGGAATATTGATGAGCAGACTTCGCGGAAAGATCAGTGCGAAGAAAGTTGCGCAGAAAGTCATTGAGTTTCAAAGGAGTTTGAAGAATGTCAAATAATGATGAATACAAGGGTTATAAAGGAGAAGCATTAAAAACTCTTCAGAAATTCAATGCGCTTGTGTGGAGCGATGTGGAGATAAACACTGCAGATGGAGATTTTAAAGGATTGATTCTTCCAAGATCCGAAACCGCCGATGAATTTCATATAGTATTGAAAATTCCTGTCGGATATAATATTGGTATTGCCGCAAGGAGAATTCAGTCAATAAAAATTTTTGGAAGAAAAGAAGCTCACTATAAAATTCCAGAAAAAGATTTTCCCTACGATCCTAAAAAACCAAAAGTGAAACTTCTCGGTACCGGCGGAACAATTGCCAGCAGACTCGATTACCGAACCGGTGCTGTTATTCCTGCATTCTCACCGGGAGAACTGTACGGCTCTGTTCCGGAGCTTGCAGATTATTGCAATCTTGAAACCGAAAAGCTTTACGGGGAGTTTAGCGAAAACATCGGGCCGAAACACTGGAAAGGCGTTGCAGAAGCAATCGGAAAAGAAATTGAAAAAGGTGTGCAGGGAATTGTGATCGGACACGGAACGGACATTATGCATCACACTGCCGCAGCGTTATCTTTTATGGTTCAGAATTCTCCAGTCCCTATTGTTATGGTTGGTTCGCAGCGTTCAAGCGATCGTCCATCATCTGATGCTGCACTCAACTTAATTCATTCAGTTAAAACCGCATCGGAAAGTGATATTGCTGAAGTGATGGTTTGTATGTTTGGACCAACATCTGATATTTATGGTCTTCTTCATCGCGGAACGCGCGTAAGAAAAATGCATTCAAGTTACAGATCAACTTTCAGAACTATTGGCGACATTCCTATTGCTACAGTCAGCAGAGAAAAAATCACCCCGCTTCGTAATGATTACAAACGCAGAAGAAAAGACAAAGATGTAATCATCAATCCTGTGTTTGAAGAGAAGGTTAGCATTGTCTACTACTATCCGAATATGCAGCCTGATATAATTGATTCGTTAGTTGATAACGGTTACAGAGGAATTGTGATTGCGGGAACAGGACTTGGTCACGTGAACAAACCGATGTATCCCGCACTTAAACGTGCTAAAGAAAAAAACGTTGCTGTGTATATGACTGTGCAAACTCTGTGGGGTTATGTGCAGATGTACGTTTACGACACCGGAAGAGATATGATGGAGCTTGGAGTAATTCCCGCAGCAAATATGCTTCCCGAAGTTGCTTATGTAAAACTTGGCTGGGCATTAGGACAAACCGATGATCCACAAAAAGTAAAAGATATTATGCTCACACCAATTGCCGGAGAAATTACAGAACGCGAACCGAGCAACGGCTATCTAATTTACCAGGGCGGTTTACCGGAAGTGGAAGATTTTATTAAGCAGTTTAGGAAGTAATTTTTATAATTTTTTTTTGACTGCTTACTCGAAGATTCTTTTTTAATTCCCCAAAATTAGCCGTAATTTTTCACTAAAGATTAGACCCTTTTTGAACAGATTACGGCAAACATTTCTTTTTATAAGCCTATGGCTTAAATAGTTTTATGTTTCAATTACCTTCTTCAATTATACAATATTTTGTGATTCAGGAGTAACAAATGCCAGAAAAAGATTTATCTCAACTCTCAATTAATACAATACGATTCCTTGCTGTTGATGCGGTTCAGAAAGCAAACTCTGGTCATCCCGGAATGCCGATGGGCTGTGCACCGATTGCTTATTGGCTTTATACAAAGTTTATGAAGCATAATCCTGAAAACCCGGATTGGAAAAATCGGGACAGGTTTATTCTTTCTGCCGGACACGGAAGTATGCTGTTGTATTCTATTCTTCATCTTTGCGGATACAAAATTTCAATGGATGATTTGAAAAATTTCAGACAATGGAAAAGTATTACTCCCGGTCATCCTGAATTTGGTTTAGCTCCCGGTGTTGAAACTACGACCGGTCCGCTCGGACAAGGATTTTCAAATGCTGTCGGAATGGCAATTGCACAGGAATATCTTGGTTCACTTTTTAATAAGGATGACATTAAAATTCTCGATCACTTTATTTACGGAATCTGCAGCGACGGCGATTTGATGGAAGGAATTTCTCACGAAGCAGCTTCGCTTGCAGGACATTTGAAGCTCGGCAAATTAATTTTCTTTTATGATGATAATGGAATTACTATCGATGGAAAAACAAGTCTTGCTTTTTCAGAAGATATCAAAAAAAGATTTGAAGCATACAGCTGGCAGGTTTTGAATGTTGATGATGTGAACGATCTCCCACAAATTGATAAAGCTGTTGAGCAGGCACAAAAGGAAACTACCAAACCGACATTAATAATTACAAAAACACACATTGGATTTGGAAGTCCCAAGAAGCAGGATACTTCTGCAGCTCACGGATCACCGCTTGGAGAGGATGAAGTAAAAGCCACAAAGAAAAATCTTGACTGGGACGAGAACAAATTTTTCTATATACCGGATGAAGTTGCAGATCATTTCAGAAAAATGAAAAACACATTCAGTAATTATGAAAATGAATGGAACAAACTATTCGAAAACTACAAGAAAAAATATCCTGCTGAAGCAGAGCAATTTGTAAAAGTATTCAATAATGATTTTGGCGATGAATGGTTGGCAGCATTACCCTCCTTTACTAAATATGGTGAAGGTGTTCCAACAAGAAATGCATCTGGAAGTGTAATTAATGCAATTGCAAAACATCTCCCGACATTGATTGGGGGCTCAGCTGATCTTGAACCATCTAACAACACTTATATAAAAGAATCAGAAAAATTTTCTGCTGAAAACAGAAGCGGTAAAAATTTTCACTTCGGAATTCGCGAACACGGAATGGGCGGAATATTAAACGGAATGGCTTTGTACGGCGGAGTAACCCCATATGGCGGAACATTCCTTGTTTTTTCTGATTATATGCGACCATCAATCAGGCTCGCTTCACTTTCCGGTGTTCGTCCGATTTATGTTTTCACTCATGACAGCATCGGGCTTGGAGAAGACGGACCAACTCATCAGCCACTTGAGCATCTTGCTTCTCTTCGAGCAATACCCAAAGTTGTAGTGATCAGACCTGCTGATGCAAATGAAACTGTGGAAGCCTGGAAAGTTGCTATTGAACATAAAGGAAGTCCGGTTGCACTTACGTTGACAAGACAGAAAGTTCCTGTTCTCGATAGAACAAAGATGTCCTCAGCAGAAAATTTATCAAAAGGTGCATACATTCTCATTCAATCAGAAAACAAACCAGATGTGATATTAATGGCTTCCGGTTCTGAAGTTTCGCTTGCCGTTGAAGCATTCAACCAGCTTCAGTCCGAAGGAATAAATTCGAGAGTTGTAAGTTTCCCAAGTTGGGAATTGTTCGAATTGCAATCAGATGAATACAAAGAATCAGTTCTTCCAAAATCAATTAAAGCAAGAATTTCAATCGAAGCCGGAGTAAAGCAGGGCTGGGAAAAATATCTCGGCGATTATGGAGAAGCCATAAGCATTGAAAAATTCGGTGCGTCAGCTCCATATGAAATTATTTTTAAAGAGTATGGTTTCACAAAAGAAGCTATTGTACAAAAAGCCAAAGTACTTATTTCTAAGTTGAAAAAAGATTAACAGGGATTTCAAAATGAAAAAAGTAATTGTTCTCGGGGCAGGATTAGTTGGAAGAACAATAGCGATAGAACTTTCCAAAGATTATCAGGTTACCGCAGTTGATTCAAATTCCATCCGGCTTAAAAATCTCAAAGACAAAAAAATAAAAACACGTAAAGCAGATCTTTCTTCTAACTCTGAAATTCAAAAAGTTGTCAAGAATTCTGATCTGGTAATTTGTGCTCTCCCTGGATTCATGGGATTCAAGTCATTGAAATCAATAATCAAAGCAGGGAAAAATGTTGTCGATATTTCTTTCTTCCCCGAGGATCAATTCTTATTGGACAAACTTGCAAAGCAAAGAGGCGTTACTGCAATTGTTGATTGCGGAGTTGCACCAGGTTTTGCAAATATTATTCTCGGGTATCATAATAAAAGAATGAAGATTTCAAATTATAAATGTCTTGTTGGAGGACTTCCATACAAACGTGAATGGCCTTTTGAGTACAAAGCATTCTTTTCACCAATTGATGTGATCGCTGAATATACTCGGCCGGCAAGATTGGTAGTTGATGGAAAAATTATTGAGAAGCCTGCTTTGTCAGAACCTGAAATAATTAATTACAAAGAAGTCGGAGATCTTGAAGCATTCAACACAGACGGATTGAGGTCTTTGATGAAGACAATGAAAATTCCGAATATGATTGAAAAGACTATGCGTTATCCGGGTCATATCGAGCTGATGAAAATTTTCAGGGAGGTCGGATTATTCGGTGAAAAAGAAATTGAAATAAATAAGAAAAAAGTTAATCCGATTGATCTGACAGCCAAATTACTTTTTCCATTCTGGTCGCCCGTAAAAGGCGAAAGAGATTTTACTGTGCTGGATGTATTGATAGAAGGAAGTCAGGACAACAAAAAAACTTCTCATCACTATTTTGTTTTTGACGAATACGATTCAAAGGAAGATAATTCATCGATGGCAAGAACAACCGGATTTACATGTTGCGCAGCTGCGAGATATTTGCTGGATCATAACTACAATCGAAAAGGAATTTGCCCACCGGAATTTCTCGGTGAAGATGAAAATTGTTTTAATTATATTGTTTCCTATCTGAAGGATAAAGATATAAGGATAGATAAAACTTAAATTCTTTTATAACTACAAAGGAGAACACAAATGAAAAAAATGTTATCACTCTTTTTTATTCTTTCAATCATTATTCCTTGCTCTTTTGCTTTTGCTCAGATTGAAAGAAAAGAACTTGGCAATCTCATAATTGAAAACATTCCGGAAATCCCGCAGCAGCTCAAAGACAGAATCTTTCAATATCAAAGTACACGATCGGCTTCATTCCAGGATTGGCTGCACAATAATGAAGGTATTTTGATTTCAACACGCTTTGGCGAGACAGTACAATTCCACAAAGTAAAAAACCCGGGCGGCTCAAGAGAACAAATTACATTTTTTAATGAACCGGTTGGTGGAGCGACTGTTTGTCCAGATAAAACTAAAAATATTTTTCTATTCACAAAGGATGTTGGCGGAGGCGAATTTTACCAGATATTTTCATTCGATCTGGTAACCGGGACATTCAAAATGCTTACTGATGGAAAATCAAGTAACGGCGGAGTTTCCTGGAATAATAAAGGAGATAAATTTTCTTTCTTTAGTACAAAAAGAAACGGAATGGATTGGGATATCTACATTGCTGATATAAACAATCCTGAAAATGCTGAAATGGTTTTAAGTGAAGGTGGTGCATGGGGTGTAGTTGATTGGTCACCGGATGATAATTCACTCATCGTTGGAAAATATATTTCTGCTAATGAAAGCTATCTTTACACTTTTAACATCAACACCCAAAATCTCGAACAAATCAATCCTTCACCAGAAAAGATATCTTACGGCGGAACAAAATTTTCAAAAGACGGCAAAGGAATTTTCTTTACATCAGATGAAAAGAGTGAGTTTAAAAGACTTCGGTATTATGATCTTCAAACAAAAAATATTACTGTGCTTACAGAAGATATTAACTGGGATATTGGAGCGCTGACATTGTCAGAACAAGGTGATATGCTTGCATTCACAGTTAATGAAGGCGGACTGGATAAACTTTATTTGCTTGATACAAAAACCATGAAGCACAATCAAGTTCCAGATCTTCCTGTTGGTCAGATTTATGGATTATCATTTCATCCTGATGGAAAAAAGCTTGCTCTTGTTTTAAATACGCCGCAAACACCGGGCGATATTTTTGTAATGAACTTATCAGACTATTCTCTTGAGCGATGGACTTACAGTGAAGCCGGCGGATTGAACACTTCAGAGTTTGTGATCCCCGAACTAATCCATTATCCAACTTTTGATGAAGTAGACGGCAAACCCAGAATGATTCCAGCTTTTGTTTATAAACCAAAAGGTGATGGACCGCATCCGGTCGTAATTGATATCCACGGCGGACCGGAAAGTCAAGCGGTTCCTTCTTTCAGTCCGATTAATCAATATTATATTAATGAAATGGGCATTGCGATTATTGAACCAAATGTTCGCGGTTCAACAGGCTACGGGAAAACCTATCTATCACTTGATAATGGTTATAACAGAGAGCATTCTGTGAAAGATATTGGCGCATTATTAGATTGGATTGAAAAGCAGCCGGACCTTGATGCAAATCGTGTTGCTGTTAATGGCGGGTCTTACGGTGGATATATGGTATTATCATCTATGTTTAATTACAATGACAGAATTAGATGCGGAGTAGACATTGTGGGTATCAGCAACTTTGTAACTTTTTTGAATAACACACAGGATTACAGAAGAGATTTAAGAAGGGTTGAGTATGGTGATGAAAGAGATCCCGATATGAATGCTTTTCTTAACAGCATTTCTCCAACAACAAATGCACACAAAATAACCAAGCCACTTTTTGTTGTGCAGGGTTATAATGATCCTCGAGTACCGTATACTGAAGCTGAGCAGATTGTTGATGTTGTTAGAAAGAATGGCGGCGAAGTATGGTATCTTCTTGCAAAAGATGAAGGACACGGTTTCAGAAAGAAAACCAATCGTGATTATTACATCTGGTCAGAAGTTTTATTCTACGAAAAGTATTTGTTGAAATAACTCTCTTAATTTATTTTTGGCTGTGGGCATCAAGTTTGAGTCCACAGCTTTTTTATTTACCGAATATGGCTACGAGATTAAAAATACTTTCTGCTTTGTGTTTATATGCCTGCATTTCATTTGCTCAGGTTGAGGAAACAAATCAGAGTCAGCTGCCCGATTCGACAATAAGGTTTCAGGGGATAGTTCCACCAATTGAATTTCAGTATAATATCGACGAAATTTTCAGCAAGCCTATTGCTCCATATATACCTGAAGATATTTTATTTGATGATAATCCATCTACAGTATGGTTGAGAACTGAATTATTAATATCGAACAGCTCACAACCGGGCAATGGCGAAGTGAATACTTTCTTTACTGCACCGTTATACCAGCAGTATCTGCGGGATTCAGAATTCGATATGGTGCGTTATGTTTTAGGGGCAGTTCAGGCAGGTGCAGTTGGCTACATGGCATACCGCCATATTAAGAAATACGGTTTCTGGAAATAAATCCAATCGATTTTCAACCTTTCGTACAGCCATCCATCAGCAAATAGGTTCATATTTCATATAATGGATAAGAATTGAAACTTCATCCGGTTAATTGCGTCATAATTTTCAGTGAAGCCCAAGAAGGGGACGGATTATTAACAATTAAACAGGAGAAACCATGAACTTTTTTTCAACCATTCCGAAAACAAAGTCCGCAAACACGCTTTTGCTTGTAATATTTTTTCTAATAGGAATTACTTCCGTTTCCTGTGCAGCCACACCAACCGATTCTCTGAATAAAGATTCATCGAAGTATCTCTCATTTTATGAAACCGTTGATGGTGAAAGAATACATTGGGAAGTAAACTTTATGGGAGATGAGATTACCTCCATTTATAAAAATGGAAGTAGAATTCCCGATGATCTTGTAGCAGATTATAAAGAAAAAGTTTACGACCAGCTTGATGAAATGAGATTCGGTGACCGGAAATTTAAATTCCATATGCCTCTGGTTGCTGGCAAGGATTTCCATTTTGATATGGAAGAACTACACAAAGATCTCGAAGAAATGCAGAAGGACCTTCCTGAACTCAAGGAAAATTTCCGGTTCCATTATTTTGATAGTGAAGAATTTCAAAAAGAAATGGAAGAACTGAAAAAAGAGCTGGAAGAAAACAAGGATCACATTTACAAATTCAGGTTCGATGATAAAGAATTCAAGGAAGAGATGGAAAAACTCCAAAAAGAACTTCAGGAAAATCTGCCAAAGCTGAAAAAGTTTAAGTTTGAATTTGAAGTGGAAGAAGAAGACACAGAGGTTTAGTTAGTTCTTAAAACTTAAAGGAGTAATTTTCCTTTCAATAAACTTCTATTAGCTACATTGATTTTAAATGGAGCCGTCCCTGTGACGGCTTCTTTTTTATGTGACATTGCTCAACGTTTAACGAACGACAATTTATTAATTTTGAGCAGGAGGTTTATGAATTATGAAAAAGATAGTTATAATCGGCGCTGGTTTCGGCGGATTGACAGCCGCGAAGGTATTAGCAAAATTTGATTTTGATATAACCATAATAGACAAAACAAACCATCACGTTTTCCAGCCTTTGCTTTATCAGGTTGCAACAACTGCTTTATCTCCGGCTGATATTGCAACTCCAATCAGATCTGTCTTTAGCAAAAATAAAAATGTCAAAGTACTTCTTGGCGAAGTAAGAGCGATTAAAAGAGAAGAAAGGAAAGTTTTATTCAACGGTTCTGAAATTGATTTTGATTATTTAATAGTTGCAACCGGCTCAAAACATTCCTATTTCGGAAAAGATGAATGGGAAAAATTTGCACCCGGATTAAAAACAATGAATGATGCGTTGAAGATCAGAGAGAAAATTCTTCTATCTCTCGAAGCAGCGGAAAAAGAAGTTGATCTTGTAAAAAGACAAAAGTATCTCAACTTTGTAATTATCGGTGGTGGACCAACTGGTGTTGAACTTGCAGGAGCCATTTCGGAAATAGTTAATAAAAATGTTATTCCTGATTTCAGGAACATAACCGCATCAATGACAAAAGTATATTTGATTGAAGCACTGCCGAAAATTCTTTCATCATATCCCGATAAACTTTCTGCCCATGCACTTGAAGATTTAAAGAAACTTGAAGTTGAAGTAATATTAAATCAAAAGGTTTCTGAAATAAATGATCACGGAGTAAAAGTTGGCGACAGATTTATTGAATCAAGCAACGTACTCTGGGCTGCAGGAAATCAGTCATCGCCTTTAATAAAATCTCTTAACACTGAAATTGACAGAGCCGGCAGAGCAGTTGTTAAAGATGATTTAAGCATTAAGGAAGATGATAAAATTTTTGTAATCGGTGATGCAGCTGCAATCAAAAATAAAAGGGGTGAATATCTCCCTGCGATTGCTCCTGTTGCGATGCAACAGGGAAGATACGTTGCCAGAATCATTGCAAAAAATTTAATAGGGAATTCAAGAGGGGTTTTTAAATACAATGACAAGGGAACGATGGCAACGATCGGAAAAGCCAAAGCTGTTGGAGTTGTAAAAGGCATCAAACTTTCAGGGTTAATTGCATGGCTTGCGTGGTCATTTGTTCACATCGCATATCTGATAGGATTCAGAAACCGTTTAAGGGTTATGGTTGAATGGATATGGTATTATATAACAAATCGACCGGGAATCAGGCTAATTATTAAGTATACGGAGGATTTTCTTCCTAAATCATAAGTCACTTGTAAAAGCACATTATTTATTCTAACTTTGAGCGTCCGCATAAAATAAAGATACAGCATTTCATCAAATTTCCCGCTTTATCTCTTTTTACAACGACAGGAATCAGGCACAAATAAGTATCGCCTGACAATTTTTTTATTTTTTTTAAGGAGTTCAAAATGAACATTTACGTAGGCAACCTTGCATCTGATGTTAAAGAAGATGACCTTAACGAACTTTTTTCACAGCACGGCAAGGTTAGCAGCGCGAAAGTAATTCGCGATATGTTTACACAGGAATCTAGAGGTTTCGGTTTTGTTGAAATGCCCGGACAGGCTGAAGCGATGAAAGCAATCGAAACACTTAATACATTCGAATTGAAGGGAAAGAAACTTGTTGTAAATGAGGCCCGTCCGCAGCGTGATAGAAAAGGCGGCGGAGGCGGTGGACGCGGTGGTGCTGGCGGCGGTCGAAGTGGCGGCGGCAGAGGCGGAAGAAGATAAAAGCACTTAATAATTAATAATTTAATAGCCGCAGTATTTTGCGGCTTTTTTATTATAAACCAGGTCATTATTCTTTACAATAAAACGAAAGCAATTTCTTCTTATTTTTTACTTAACTCTTTAACAAATTTTTATAACAAACAATTTTTGGGAGAATATATGAAGCAATTATTAATTGTTTCTTTAATCCTTTCTGCATTATTTGCTGCCTGCTCTGTATTGACACTTCAGCCGGCAAATTTTTCCTGGCCACTTGAATCTGTCTTGCCTGTTGATGCTAACGGAAAAATTTCTGATGACAGATATTCCGTCGAGGTTAATACCGTCGGAATGTTCTTTGAAGAATTCCAGGATTCACTTTCATACAAAGGCAAAGATGCTCATCTGATAAGAGATAATATGGGATTTTATTTTTTAACTTCCGCTGGCTTTAAGAACGTTTATGTATTTAAAACAGAAGAAGGCACAATGGTTCTTGAAAACAAAATATTCATTTCTGAATTCGGATTGCAGAGCCCTGCATTCAATCAGCGTGAGCCTTACATTGAACTCGTTGATGGAACTAATAAAATGAATCTTACTTATAAAGGAATAGAAGGAGCTTCAAAATGATCAGAAAATATTTTAATCTTGTTTTCGTTTTCTTTTTACTTGCTGGGTTGATAAGCATTTCAAACGCTCAATCCGACAGAGAGATAGTAGATAATTTCAAAGCTGAATATTCGGCAATTGAAAAAAGTATTAAAGATGCAACTTCGCTTCAGGAACTGCAGCCGGTTGCAGATAAAATAACAACTCTCAACAGTAACTATCTTGTTCACAAAGATTTGCTCGATAAAAGTCTTTATCCCGACAAATTTGATGAATCAATTGACAAGCTGAACAAAGCGTACCTGTTAAGGCAGGGAGATTTCTCAACAATTGATGTTTTACAAACAGAAGTCGGAGAACTCAAGCAGCAGGTTGAAGTTCTTAACCAGCGTAACAACGAACTTCTCTCACAGGTACAAAAACTTGAAGCACAAAGAGAAAAGGATGTAAAGACAATTAAAAAACTTGAAAAACTTGTTGCGGAACTTCGTTCATCTATTAGAGAAAGAGACGACCTCGTTCTTGCGATGATCGACAGCCTGATGCCACCTACTATGCGCGATAAAGATGCTTTCACCACAGAAGATAAAAGCGAAGTCGCCAGCCAGGAACAGAAGGACAATGTTCTGAACAATATTAAGATCACAATAAGAGATAATATTAAATTCATAAAAGCAACTTCGCTCAAGCCTGAAGATCTTAAAGAGATAAAAGAACAGCAGAATGATTTTGTTGACAAGTGGCGGAAAGTGGGAGTCAGGCTGGTTGAAGTATATGCTGATGATGAAAAAAAATCAGAAGAGCTTAAGCAGATTGATGATCTGTTTAACGATTGGAACGCCGCCGTCAGGCAGGAAGCATGGGAATCAATCAACGAAGAATTTTCTTTGAACGGTATCGAGCTCAGAAGCTTCAGGAATGGTGATGATTTTACTGCTTCCGTTGAAACATTTATAGGCGACGAACTTAAAAATCTCGGCGTTAAGAGTACGGAAGAATCAAGGAGAATCTATGCTCAGTTTGCTGACAGCATCTGGTTTAAAACCATTCAGCCAGTTTGGATGAATTACTTGATCGAAAATAAAATGATCACCGACGAAAACAAGAACAAGATGGAAAGTAAAATAGGTGAATGGAAAAGCGCACTATTCCCTTCAAGCTGGTGGATTTATGTAATGATTGCAGTAGTGGTTATAGCTGTTATCGCGATATACTTTTTCAGCAGAAGAAAACCTAAAACCAAAGTGAGCGATTAGAAAAACGATCAGGCAGAATTATTTGTAAGCCCCGCGAATAACGGGGCTTTTTTATCACAATTATTTTTTCAACCTCAACATCATCACAGTAGAAATCAATCCAAACGCAAGACATCCCAACCACAAATTAAACGGACCGTAAAGATCAAGCACCGTTGCACCGAGCCACGGACCAACCATAAACGCAAAGCTGAATGCCATCTGGAAATAACCCATATACTCGCCGCGTTGTTTTTCTGGAGCTATCTTCGCAACATACTCACCCGATGAAGGAAAGAAAATCATTTCCCCAAAAGTCCATATAACAATCAACGCAGCGATTGGAGGAATTGTATTTGTAAAAGCCATCAAACCAAAACCAACTCCGCACAATAGCGCACCAAGTGCAAGCGCTTTTCTGTCATCCCAATATCGCATTGAATCGTTAAGAGGCACCTCAATAAAAATTATCAGAACGGTGTTGACAGCAGTTAAAATTCCAAATACAGCATTTGTATATCCTAAATCTGATACAATAAATAATGGCAGCGCACCAATATGCTGGAAGAAAACTATCTCAACAGGAATAAATGCGAGAAGAAAGTAAAGTAATCTTTTATCATTAAGCACATTTACTTTTTGGTGAGAAATATTTTTTTCAATGATTTGCTTTTCCGGATCTGTCGTTTCGTGCTTTTCAAAATGTGAAAAAGTCAAAAAAGCTCCCGCAGCAAGTGATGAGAGTGCGTTGATATAAAACAACAAGTGAAAATTTATTGTGCTTAGTATTCCTCCGACAACCGGACCAATGCTCATCCCAAGATTTATTGCCAGCCGCTGAAGTGCGAAAGCAGTTTTTCTTCTGTCAGATGTAACTTCATCTGATATAAAAGCCATGCTCGCTGGACGGAATGCTTCACTTAAAATTGCCCAGATAAACGTGAGAGAAAGAAATAATATAAAATCAGTAATGAAGGAATAAAAAAGAAGGAATGATCCGGTCGCGAACAAAGATATTTTCATCTGCCGCATTGTCCCGATTTTATCACTTAACTTTCCGGAGAAAGGTGCAGATATAAAAGCACCAACACCATAAACAGCAAGCACCAATCCTGCATCTGCCTTGGAAACTTTCAGTACCTGGTTGGCATAAAGAGCAATAAATGGTAAAACCATCGTTCCCGATCTGTTAATCAGAGTTGCCGCAGCAAGCATCCAGATATTTTTAGGAATATTCTTTAATCCGCTGTACGGGTTCTTCAACGCATATTTCATTCTTAACCTAAAGTTAACATTAGCTTAATCTTCAGTTAATCTACTTGGAATAAATTTCGATTGGTAAAATACAACAAGAAGGAAAATAATCATGGACGAAACCTTAAGATTCTTCATCGGAATAGCTTTATTCCTTGTGGTAATCGCTTACGAAAAACTCAAAGAGAGTTCAAACAAACAAACCTCCTAAGCTGATATAACGGCACTATATTCAATTAGTGCAAAGAACTATTATCAGGAAATCCTCCCCTTCAAGCAAAGGTTCCTACAATTTCCTATTTTACTCCCCGGAATATTATCTACTTTTATTTAATTATTAATGAGTGAATCCAAACACAAAGCATGGGTAGTTTCTGCCGATATGGGCTACGGACATCAGAGAGCAGTTTATCCTTTAAAAGATATCGCTGAAGAAGGAATAATTACAGTTGGTTCCTCCGAAGCAGTATCAAAATCTGAGCAGAAGCTTTGGAAAAGACTTTTAAATGCATACGAATTTTTTTCGAGAGCCAAAGGCATTCCTGTAATTGGTCCACCATTTTTCTCTATGCTTGATTCACTGATGCGCATTCCTTCGTTTTACCCGATGAGAAATTTATCGAGCAGCACTTTCCAGGTTAATCTTCTGGAATCATTAATTGAAAAAGGTCTCTGCAAAGGAATGCTTGATAAAACAGCAACTAAAAATCTGCCGTTGATAACATCATTTTATGCCTCTGCAGTTGCAGCTGATAAAAAAGGATTCAACAAGATTTACTGCATAATCTGCGATGCTGACATTAATCGTGTGTGGGTTGCAAAAGATCCGTGGGAAAGCAGAATAGAATACTTTGCCCCTTGCGGTAAAGCAGCTCAAAGATTAAAAGCTTATGGTGTTCCTGAAGAAAGAATTCACCTGACAGGATTCCCTCTACCGACTGAGCTTCTCGGCGATGAAAATCTTTCTGTCCTGAAAAAGGATTTAGCGCAGAGATTATTTTATCTCGATCCCAAAGGAAAATTCTGGACAAGGCACGGGAAGAATGTTGAACATTTTCTTGGGAAGGAAAATTGTGTCTTCATAAATAATCGAAAGCTAACTATTACTTATGCTGTTGGCGGGGCAGGTGCACAGAAAGAAATTGGTCAGAAAATAGCATATAGTCTTAGAGAAAAATTAAAGTCTCAGGAGATTAGATTATTTCTCGTTGCCGGAATCAGAAAAGAAGTAAGTGATTATTTTGAATCGGTGAAAAAAGATATTGATCCGGAAGGGAACAGCATAAAAATTATTTATTCCGAGTCATTGCACGGCTACTTTGATTTGTTTAACAAAGCATTACATGAAACGGATATACTTTGGACAAAACCGAGCGAACTTTCTTTCTATGCGGCTTTGGGCATTCCGATTATTATGAGTCCGATTATCGGGTCGCAGGAAAAATTCAACAGGAAATGGCTTCGGGAAATTCAGGCAGCGTTGAAGCAGGAAACACCGGATTACACAGATCAATGGCTTTACGATTTGCTGAACAGAGGAACACTTGCAGAATCAGCGTGGGATGGATTTTTAAAAGCACGGAAGCTTGGTACGTTCAAAATTAAACAGGTTCTTGAAAAAGGATTCCTGGAAAAAGAAACTCATCCGGTACTGAGGTAGTTGTAGTGAATAAAAAGCAAAAATATTTATTTGTATATCTGAAAACCGGTGGAGGTCATCTGGCACCTGCTCGTGCAATATTTAATTATATGAATAAATATTTTTCAGATGTCACGGATCCAAAGCTAGTTTATGGCTTTGAGAAAACTCCCCGTTGGGTTCAGTATATAATTGAAGATGGTTACCGGATGCTTCAATACACGGGTAAATGGGTTTTTGAATTCCTTTATGCAATAAATAAAATTCCGATTATAGCCAGGATAACCTGCCTGCTCATCACTCCCTTTGTGAGTAAATATCTTGAAGAGACGATCGTAAATGAGAAACCTGATAAAATAGTGATCTTCCATTTCTTTCTAATCATACCTATTTATAGAATTCTAAAGAAGAAAAATTTATTGATACAAGTCGAAACAGTAATTACAGATCCGTTCACTCCACACCCGATGTGGTTTTTGATAAAGAATCAGAATTTTATTGTGTTTAGTGAAGATTTAAAAGAAAAAGTCCTTAATAAAAATAGAGGTTACAAAGTTCAAACCTTTCCTTTTGTGATTGATGAAAAATTTTCAAAGCAAATTTCTGCAAATGAAGTTAGTACTTTGAAAAACAAGTATGAATATGATACTTCTAAAAAACTGCTTTTAATTTTAGGAGGTGGCGATGGAATACCGAAAGGTGAAAGAATACTTGAAGAGATTCTTTCTTCAAAACCTGATTATGAAATAGGAATTGTCTGCGGTAAGAATGAAGTGCTTCAAAATGGTGCTGAAAGATTGAAAGAAAAATATCAGGCAGCACAACTAAAAATTTATGGTTATGTTGATTTCATTTATGATTTGATAAGCATTTCGGATGTTGTGCTCACAAAATGCGGTGCTTCTACAATTATGGAAATCTTAAATCTAAAAAAAGTTCCCGTCGTTAATGATTACATCTGGGAACAGGAACAGGGGAATGTTGATTATCTGGTAGAAAAGAAGCTTGGCATCTATGAACCAAAAATTAGCAAGCTTCCCGGAGTTATTAAAAATCTATTAACAGATGAAAAACTTTATTCTTTCTACCGAGATAATATTGAGAATGAAAAAATAGAAAACGGGCTTCCAATGGTTACCCGTCACATTATAAATGAAGTCACACAATAAATTTTATTTCTTAAAATCCCCTGCCTGTCTTTATAATTTTTGATGTGTAATTAATAAAGTCATTCTTTATAACAAGAATATAAATGCCCGCAGTCAGATCAGAAAAATTGATTGTTGCAAATGATCCATTCTTTGTGATACTGAGGTTTAGTTTTTCGCCTAGAATTGAATAGACAGATAGCTCAGCATCATCCAAATTAATTTGACTGCCGCTGATACTGAGGATGTTGTTAACCGGATTAGGATAAGCCTTGACTTCAACAAATGAAGAATTCTGCTCTTCTTCAACACTTACTATTGTGGTATTCCTGAAATAATATGTCGCACCTGTGCCTGAACCAACGAATAGATCTTCTTTCCCATCATTATCAATATCTGCAAAAGTTGGAGTTGCATTCGTTCCCACATTCGACAATCCGAATGGATTAGTTAAAGGAATTCCGAAAGCTGGATCAGTCTTTGTCCCGGTATTCCTAAAAAAGATAATGTCACCACTTTCGTTCCCGATGAAAATATCATAATCGCCATCTTTATCAACATCGCAGAAAGTAGGTTTTGATCTTGAGCCAACATCATTTAATCCAAAAGGGTTAAATAACGAATTTGCCCACGATGGATTAAACCTTGTCCCGATATTTCTGAAAAATAAAATATTCCCATCAAGCTGACCTGTGAATAAATCAAAATCATTGTCATCATCTATATCAACAAAAGCCGGAGTAACATTGCTTCCCAATCCAGAAATTCCTGCCGGGTTATCAACTATGTAAGTGAAGTTTGGATTAAATGCACTTGAGTTTCTTAAGAACAAAATTCTAAATCCGGCTTCTCCGAGATAAAGATCATAATCGCCGTCAAAATCAATATCGGCAAATTCAGGTTTCGCATTATTTCCCGCATCAAAAATTCCGAAAATGTTTGCTAATTGCCAGGAAGCGAAAGCAGGAAATACATTTGTTCCATTATTTTTATAATAAGTAGTTTGTCCGGTTCCGAGTCCGCTAAAGCAATCTAAATCACCATCATTATCTATGTCAACAAAAACAGGGCTGTTAAAACTTCCGGAATTATCCAGGTTATATGGATTAGTGAGAGGAGTTGAAAAACTTTGTGAGAAGCAAACTCCCGAATAAAAGATTATAATCAGCGAAATTAACTTATTCATTATTGCACCTTTAAAGTGAAATATTCTTTATAATTTAGTATATGTTAAAGACCACGAACCAAACAACTAAGGAATCAATTTTTATACCCAATAAACATAATCATCGCGCACATAATAGTAAATGAATAAGTAAAATTTTTCCTTTGCGTCGGTTTTTGGGTAATACTTTCCTTTAAATTTTGGATAACTGTAAAATAATTTAATAAGCAGGGAGCCAGTAAATGAAACAGTTTTTGTTTATTTCGATATTGATCGCAGTATCACTCGTTCCAATCAATCTCATAAATTCCCAGACAATTTCCGAAGAGACTGATGTACAAAATTCCTTTCTCTATAATACTTCAGAACGATTAATGTTTTCTGATTCTGTGAAAGATACATTCCGGATTCTAATAAGCGTACCTGATAATTATTCTACAACTGATAAAAAATTTCCTGTGCTTTATGTGCTGGATGGAGATATAGCATTTGGTCTGGCTGCAAGCATTGCGCGTTATCTGCAGATAGGTGATAATATTCCGGAATTAATAATTGTTGGAATTGGTTACGGATCTGCGGATAAGTCAGCAGGAGAAAAACGCAGGCGAGATTACAGACCGATTGAGTCCGGCGGTGCCGAGAATTTTTTATTGTTTATTGAGAATGAATTGATACCATTAATTGATTCGAACTATAGAACGATTCCGGGCAATAGAACAATAAATGGTTATTCAATAGGCGGACTGTTTGGATTGTACTCACTGTTTACAAAACCCGAAATATTTAACAGGTATATTATCGGCAGTCCGGGTCTCGCCTGGGATGATTATTCAATTTTTAATTATGAAGAAACTTCTACAGATAAAATATCTGATAAGAAATTGAAAATTTTTATTTCAGTCGGCAGTGACGAATCAGATGAAAAGTTTTTTAATCCGATTGATAACCTTGTAACACAGATTCAGGATCGCAATTATTCAGGTGTTAAGCTGGAGGCAAAAGTTTTTGATGGCTCAACTCATCTGATGGGTCCGCCGGAATCGCTAACACACGGGCTGATTTCCGTATTCAAAAATGAAGAGTAACTATGACGAAAATGAAATGGTTTGATAAAAAATTTCAGTTTGATTTATCGCAGGCTAATTATGATAGAATTCTGAAAAAACTTAGTGAAAATCCTGATAAAATTTCTAAGCTTGTATCATCTTTACCCGAAGACGTTTTGATACGAAAGATTGACAACCGTTGGTCAATTAAAGAAAATGTAGGTCATCTTATAGATCTTGAAGAGTTGCACGACGGCAGAATAGATGATTTTATTGAAGGCAAAGAGAAGTTAAGACCCGCTGATCTTAACAACAGGAAAACGGATGAAGCAAATCATAACAGCAAGGATATTTTCAAACTTGTTAATCAATTTAAAATCGTGAGAGAAAATTTTATTAAAAGGATGAAAAGTCTTGATGAGAAAGATCTGATGAAAAGCTCAATACATCCAAGACTTCAGCAGTCGATGAGACCGATTGATATGGCTCAGTTTATATTAGAGCACGATGAACATCATATTGAAACCATCAAAGAACTTATAAACGAATTTCAATGATGTCCTCCCCACATTTTTTCACCGGCAGTTATTCTTAGCTTGATATAGTTTTGCTTTGGAGGTAATGGACAGGTCGCATATTTTGTCAGCACGCAAGGCGGATTATATGCTTTGTTAAAATCTACGATTACTTTACCTGTTGAATCTGCTTTACTATCAGTGTATAAAAATCTTCCTCCGCCGTAAGTTTCTTCCCCGCTTGTTCCGTCCGCAAAGATAAGCCATAGTCTGTCACCGGCATCTATTACATCAATTCTGTAATTCTGGTTATTCATTGTGAATGCAACTGCACCTGGCGAAGGCTCTACATCAATTTGTCCCAAAACATTCGGCACTTCTATTTTCTTGGGTGGATCGTATGCTTCAAAATCAGCATTAACTTTCCAATCTTCATTGACAGGAAAACGTTCAATTCCTGAAAACTTTTTAACAAGTTCAGATTCAAGATCGCGGAATCGAATACCATAAAGTGAATCGCGAACAATAAGATTCCACTTTATCGGACCGGATTGAAATACAGTCATATCTTTTTTAGTATCGCCGATCATCACCATTTCTTTTACAGGATTACCATTGAATAATACTTCAACCCCATCACTTACCTTCATCATAACTGTAGAATCTTGAAAATCAAAAACACCCATATAATCAGGAACATTGTCCGATTCGATCACAACGTCATTATCTTTTGCTGAACCGAATTTGTTTTCGCCGGGCTTGAGCCAGGTTCTTCCGACAAGATTTAACCAGCCGTCATCGGCTTTGAGTCTTTCTGCTCTTCTCTGATCCCATTTTTTTATTTCTTCAAGATATTCCGGCGAGCCTTTTGTCTCAAGTGTTTCTGTTTTGCAGGAATAGAGAAACGCTATTGAAAATAGTGCAGCAAGTGCGAATATAATTTTTTCCATCAGAAGTTTTCCAGATTTAATTTTGATGAACAAAGCTAACTGATTGATATAGAAAGTTCAATTCAAAACGATGCAACTTGGAAGTATAATTTTCCAATTTATGTTTTAATTACTTTAGTTCTGGAAACGGATTTTCCCATTGCCAGCCTGTCTTTCCGGTTTTGCGATAATGTTCAAGCCGTCTTATTGAAAGTTCAGCAAACGCAGGATCTATCTCCATTGCATAACATTTTCGTCCAAGAATTTCAGAAGCTAGAAGAGTAACTCCACTATGACTGAAAAAATCTGCAACAAGATCATTCTTTCGGCTGCTAGATTCAATTATTCTTGAAATTGCTTTCAATGGTTTTTGTGCATAAGCACCGGGAACATTTTCTTCCATCCTGTAAAATACTTGTTGTATATCAACCCAAACATTTCCTGGACGGATGAAATTAGATTTGCTTCTCTCAAAATTGTCAGTCACTTCTCCGTTTACTTCTTTGTAATAACCGCCGAGGATTTTTGGTATATCAGTATAAACAACTTTGAAGTAAGGATCTCCTTTTGTATAGTAAAGAAGTTCTTGTCGAACAGACATCCAGTTTTTCTGAGTTCCGTAGCCTCTTTGATTGCGCATAGTAATGAAGCTTCGGGTTTTCATCTCTTTAAATTCTCTCATCATCATCATAAATTCAGGCAGCGGCTGGAAACCGTCATTCTGATCTGCACCAAGCCAGATGTAAAGAGAAGAATTTTTATCAAGCACAGATAAAACATTGGAAATCCACTTACGCGAGAAATCGATGTATTCATCAATTTTTATTTTGGAGAGGTTTTGTGTATTGGCATTCCCGACAACAACATTGTAAGGAGGATCGTTTATAACAAGCTGTACTTTTTCTTTGTTAAATAACTTTTTTGTATCCTCAAAAATAGTTGCATCCAGAACACCGACTTTATGTTTTCCCTTAGGGTCCTTCCAGATTTGACCTTCCTTTAATCTGCAATATGGGAGAATTTTTTTTCGAAGCTCCTCATCAATATCAAGGCGGGATAATTTCTCTCTTGTGTTTTTTGTCTGCAATTTTGTCTTCATCAATATTCAGGACATTCTGCTTTAATTATAAATCTAAAATTAATCAAAAAGACTTGTAAGTCGAAGCGAATCAATATTTTGGGAAGCAAGCTTTTAATTAACCGAGCGAATTAGCCTATGCAATAGTAGTTACTGCTTAAATTATATTTTAGTTGTATTTTTCGGACTGTGAACCGTAATATGAATAAAAGTAAACTACGAATATTAGTGTCAAGAATCGACCGTATCGGTGATGTGGTCCTTTCCACACCGATTCCTCGTGAAATAAAAAAAGTTTACTCCGATAGTTTTGTTTCTGTCCTCGTCAGAAAGTACACAAAAGATATCTATCTCAACAACCCGCATGTTGATGAAATTATTTTATTCGATGGCGAGGATGAAACAAATCCAAAATCTTTTTGGAATCTTGTTGGAGAAATTAGAAAGCGAAAATTTACTCATGCATTTATGCTTCTGCCCAACGAAAGACTAAATTGGATTTTATTTTTCAGCGGAATACCAAATCGTGTTGGTGTTGGACATAAGCTTTATCAGTTCCTTACCTTTTCTAAATATGTTGACCGGAGAAAATATATTCCCTTAAGACACGAAGCAGATTATTGCCTTGATATGGCAAGGAAAATTGGAATCGAACCAAAGAGTCTTGAGCCGGAAATATTTTTATCAACTGAAGAGATTAAAAAGAGAGATGAAATTAGAAGAAAGTTATCATCCAATAAAGAAATATTAGTCGGGATAAATACAACAAGCGGAAAGTCTTCACCAAATTTATCGATTGAAGAATACGGAAAATTAATTGTTCGTTTATCAGAAGAAAAAAATATTAGAGTTTTTGTTACAGATAATAATCCACCTGACAAATTACAGAATATTAATAACATCTTTTATCCCAATATTGGTTTAACTCTGAGAGAGTCAATAATTAATTTCAGCGCGTTGGATGTCCTTGTTTCAGCAAGCACCGGACCGCTGCATATTTGTGCTGCATTGGAGGTTCCGACTATTTCAATGTTTTGTCCGCTTCCTGCCTGCTCGCCAAAGTTATGGGGTCCTCTCGGAAATAAATCTGAAATAATTTTGCCGGAAGAAAATTATTGCCAAACAGTCTGTCCCGGCGATCCGCACATTTGTGATTTCAGTGGAATAGGTGGAATTGATTCAGAAAAAGTTTATCAAAGAATAAAATCATTTGTGAATTTATAACAGAGTTTCTTCAAAATGGAAAACGATAAAATTCCCCGAAACATTCTCTCACTAATTATTTCAATTTCTTTTTTGAATCTTCTCATCTACCTGATAACACAGGCTTTTTTTGCTTACGGAATGTTTCGTGATGAGTATTATTATTTAGCGTGTGCTAACAGACTTGATTTTGGATATGTTGATCATCCGCCATTTTCAATATGGATTCTTGCGTTGTGGAAATCACTTTTCGGTGATTCGATGATTGTAATAAGAATGATTCCGGCGATTGTTACTTCAATTATTCTTTTTATGATCGGAATGTTTACTGTTCGGCTAGGCGGAGGGAAAACAGCAGTTTTAATTTCTACAATTACTTTTATGCTCAGCCCGATCTTTCTCGGAATGAATACTATTTATTCAATGAACACTTTCGATTTTCTTTTCTGGATTTCATCGGCATATATTTTTCTTAGAATTGTTCAAACCAATAACCAGAAACTCTGGCTGCTGCTTGGAGTTGTTATCGGATTTGGACTCCTGAACAAAACAAGATGCTCTGGCTGTGCTCAGGAATTGCTGTTGGAACACTTTTCACTCCATTAAGAAAAGAATTGAAAACAAAATATCCATATATCGCCGCTGCAATTGCTCTATTAATTTTTTCACCATATTTAATCTGGAATATATCACACGAATTTGCTCACCTTGAATTTATGAGAAATGCTGCATCAAGAAAGTACGGCGGATTAACACCTGTTTCATTTTTTATTGACCAGATCTTAATTCTAAACCCGTTATCAATTCTAATCTGGCTGCCGGGATTGTTATTTTATTTTGTGAACAGAGAGGGCAAACAATTCCGTGCTGTTGGATTCATCTGGCTTACAACTTTCATTATTCTTTTAATCAACGGGCATAGCAAAGGAGAATATATAGCTGCTGCGTATCAAATACTTTTTGCGAGCGGCGCAGTGATGATAGAGAAATGGAGTTTGAGTAAGAGCTGGATTAAATATGCAGCAGCCGTTCCAATTATTACGGTTGGAATTTTGTTTGCACCTTTTGCACGTCCCTTCCTCTCGGTTGAAAGATTTCTTGATTATCAAAATGCAGTAGGACTTAAACCCTCGAGCAATGAAGGCCATGAAACAGTACTCCCTCAATTTTATTCTGATATGTTCGGGTGGGAAGAATTAGCGAAAAATGTTTCTGATGTTTATCTCACACTTCCGGAAACAGAAAGAAAAAATACAGTTGTATACTGTAGCAACTACGGTAAAGCAGGCGCGATTGAATATTTCAGTAAAAAATTTCCTCTGCCTAAGGTCATATGTCCTCATAACAATTATTGGTATTGGTGGCCTGATGGAAGAAATTATTCAACAGTAATTATTATCGGTGGTGAACTTGAAGAACATCTGGAAGCTTTGGAAGAAGTTTACAAAGCAGGATTTCATAAGGCAAAGTACGGAATGCCGTATGAGAACAATCTTACAATTTTTATTGGAAGAGGCTTGAAAGTGAGTATTGAAGATATCAGACAAAGCGATAAAATATTCATATGAGTAAGCACCAATCTCATCTTTCCACGCTTTTGCTCGCACTGCTTGTAACTTTTCTTTGGTCGACATCTTTTGTGATAATTAAAATCGGGCTAGCCGAAATTCCACCATTAACTTTTGCAGGATTGCGGTACACTATCGCGTTTATTTGTCTTCTGCCATTTGCATTCACTAAAAAGAATTCTGTGGTAATTAAGAATCTTGATAAGAAAGACTGGCTGAAACTTGTTCTATTAGGCTTTCTGTTTTATGCATTTACACAAGGGACACAGTTCATTGGTTTATCTCTTCTTCCATCAGTTACTGTTAGCCTTTGGCTGAATTTTACTCCACTCATTGTTGCTTTAATGGCGATTTTTTTAATCAATGAATATCCAACAACAATTCAATGGGCCGGAGTAGTACTTTTTGTTTTTGGAATCTTCATATACTTTTTTCCAGTCGACCTGAATAATAAACAAACAGCAGGGCTTATTGTTATGACAATAGGAGTGTTAGCAAACTCAGCATCAGCAGTACTTGGAAGAAGCATCAACCGCGAGGTGAAAAGTAATCCGGTTGTGGTTACAGTTATCAGTATGGGAATTGGTTCGATAATTCTTCTGGTAGCCGGTATTCTTGTTCAAGGCTTACCAGCCATCAGTAAAAAAATATACTATATCTTCTATGGCTTGCGATTATCAACACGGCACTAGCATTCACTATTTGGAATTTTACGCTCAGAACTTTGTCAGCAATGGAATCAAGCATAATTAATGGGACAATGCTCATACAAATTGCTGTACTTGCATGGATATTTCTCGGTGAAGCGATTTCTTTACAGGAAGGAATAGGAATGCTGATTGCCGCAGCTGGTGCATTGTTAGTTCAATTAAAAATTAGAAAATAAAAAACCCTCATCGTTAGGCAATGAGGGTTTCTAAAATCAAATGGAAGATAGATTATTTAAATCGTTCATCGAGTTGTGTATTATTGTAATACCATTGAACATCAACCCAGGCAGGCTCACCAGGAACTCCACCGCCCCAGTTAACAATCTTCAATTTGGAATAATTCCCATCGTGATCATAAAGGAATACATAATTTGCTTCTCTGTCACCAATACCGGTGGTCCAGGTTCCTGTACTTCTTTCCGGAGAATCAACTCCATCAAAAAGATTTCCTGAATTTCCAACCAAGAAATCAGTTTCGCGAATCAAACCCGGATAAAGATTAGCACTTTGAACAAGAAAACCTGTACTGGAGTAATAAATATCCACAAGTCCATTGTTCGCAGAAGATACACCATATGCCATTCCACTTGAAAGATCCAAACCACTTGGTTCGCTGGCGCTTGTTCCGGCAGTTTCATAAATTCTAATCGGACCGTACAAAGTTGTATTAATATCTGATGTCAACGCAATTGGTCCAACAACGCTTGTCTGATCTGCGGTGATACTGATACTGAATGTAGTATCCTTATACTCTGTAAGTCTTAAAGTTACATTGTGAACACCTTCATCTATATCTAGTACTGTATCAGGGGTTGTCTGTGAGGTGTTAACGCCATCTATCCAGATTTGTGCACCTGCAGGATTAGATGTAATGTAAAGATTACCTTCCATTGCAGCTGGCGTTATAGGATCATCATCCGAGCACGAACTTACCAGCAAAGCAACAACCGGAATGAGTAATAAATAAATTAATTTTTTCATTTTTAGCTCCTTATTTTTTATTCAGATTGAATGAAAATTTTGAACCATCTAATTTCATTGTGAAGGTTCCTGAGTAGGTATTAATTTCTTTTGATAATTTACCGCTATAACTTCCCTGATAACGGCTATGCAACTGATCTGTCATTGTCATTTTTAATGTTGTAGGGCTGAATGAACCTTTAACATCCTGATTAATAACTTCCCGGTATTCTATAGTTATTTTCCCGGAAAAGCTACTGTCAGTTTGTTCCGTTATTCGAAGAGTTGTGGCCCGTTTATCAAATACTCCAGTCCACGTTCCTTTAATATCAGGGATTGTTATTTTTTCTTCAACTAAAGGTTCTTTTATTTCGGGCACAGCATCGGGTGCAGTTTGATCAGTTTGAACCTCATTTTTCGGCTGCTCGGTTTGCTCTGTTTTTTTCTCGCATCCCAGGAAAGCAATTGAAACTATAAACACTATCAACATTAAAAGTTTATAATTCAATAATGATTTAATCATATTCAAGCTCCACTATTTTTTAAGAATAATGTTTAATAAATAAAAGTTATCATTATTTATATTATCGAAAAAGTGTAAAAATAATAGATAAACGTGCTAATACTGAACATAAATGCAAAATTTTTATTGAGTCAGATCCTATCGAAGAATAATTTGGATTTGAGATACGCATTGAATAGTTTCGCACAGCATTTGAGTGAACAATATTCTCATCATCCAATCATCCGGTTCACTCAAAATTACTAATCTCTGCCGAACAACTAACGGCCAGGCAAAATTTATTTAACAACATTTAACTAAGGAGGCGCAATGCGCAGAGGCTATTTTATTGCGGCGATTTCCGCAATATTTTTTATTGTTCTTTTTGTACAGCTTGGTTGTTCTGAAGAAGGGAAAGCTAAACCTAAAACTCAGGAGGAAATGATTGCACTGGGGAAATATCTCGTTCATACAAGTGCATGCGATGATTGTCATACTCCCAAAATTTTTACTGAAGATGGCAGAATGATTCTTGACACAACAAGATTGCTTTCTGGTCATCCGCAAGATCAAGTGGTACCATCGCTTGATAAATCAGCACTCAAAATGGATTGGATTGCCAGCAACATGAACCTAACAACCTGGGTTGGTCCTTGGGGAGTTTCGTACTCGGCAAACCTGACACCTGATAAAGCAACCGGCATTGGTACAGTTACAGAAGAAATGTTCATAAAAACCATGAGAGATGGCAAACTAAAAGGAGTTGGGAGAGGACTTCTACCACCAATGCCCTGGGAAGTATACCGATTAAAGACAGATGAAGATTTAAAGGCAATGTATGCTTACCTGATGAGTATAAAACCAATCAGAAATCAGGTTCCGCTTCCCGTACCGCCGGATAAAGCCGAGTCATTTTTAGCAGCGAAATAAAAATTATTTTTCTTTCCACATTAGCACTCATCCTTAAAAAAAGGAGAGTGCTTTTTTTATTTAAGCACACCACCTACTCTTAAATCAATTCCATATTCAAGATAAGCTTTCATACATAAGAGAAAATGTGTCCAACCTTCAACCTGACCCATGCATTGATTAGCTCCTTTGTAGTCTGCAGGCCAATCAGATTCCGTAATTTTAACCAATGTTTTATTTTCTCCTTTGGATTCAAGTGTGATAACAACTACGCAATTCAATCCGCTTCCATTCCATTCAAATGAAACAACTTTGTCTTGTTCGATTTTTCCAACTTTAATTTCATGCTCACCAACATAGTCTGTCCATTTCCAGGTTAAAGTCTTTCCGCTCTCCATTTTACCTGTGCTTTCGGAGATAAAATATTTAGTCATCGTGTCAGGATTGACAATTGCATCAAATATTTCCCCTGCCGGTTTCAAGATCCCCAATTGCACTTTTGCTTTTATTCTGTTATCAGTCATTATTACTCCTGATTATTTGTTTGTTTAAAACAATTTATAAAAAATAAGTATCGCAAGGGAAATAACTATTCCAATTATAGCCTGAGCAATAACTTCTTTCCTGGTAAGTATTGTTTTGAATAAACCGAATGGTGTCCACTTCAGCCAGTGCCATTGTTCCGGTAATGACTTCTGTAAGAATATATAGTAAAGAATATCTTGCAGACCAAAAATTTTTAATATTACACCGGCAAAAGCCGGTATCCATCCAAAAACTAAACCCAGCACAACATACAGCATTGCATCGAACATAAGCTGGTTAACTCGGTAAGCTTTTATAATTTCCTTTTCAGGCATAGTGGTTGTTCTGCGGATTAATGTAAAGTGATAACCAAGAATATCGAACAAGTTGCTTATAAGCACAAACAGAATCGGTACTGCAAAAAGTGTGTAATACGATAAGGCAAACAGTAGAACTATTAATAAAAAGTTCAAACCTGTTAATTTGTAAAAGAATATGTTTTTTAATGTTCCCAGAATTTTCACATAAAATTAAATAATCATATGACCGATTATAACAAATATTTATCAGATACATTCTGATATATGTATTTTAGTTGTACTAAAAAATAAATTATTGAAAGTATGATATGAAACTAATCTTAACTTTATTCATCTCGGCAGCTTCTATGTTCGCGCAAGTTGCTGCAGATGATGTTCAATCTTTCACTCTGAAGAACGGAATGAAAATTCTGGTTCTCGAAAACAGTTCAATCCCAAATGCAAATATGTATTTTTTCTACAAAGTTGGTTCAAGAAATGAATACATCGGCATTACGGGCATCTCTCACTTTTTTGAACATATGATGTTCAATGGTGCAAAGAAATACGGACCGAAACAATTCGACAGAACAATGGAAGCAAACGGCGGTGCAAACAACGCTTACACTTCTGAAAATATCACAGCATATACGAACTGGTTTCCGAGCTCAGCAACTGAAGTAATATTTGATCTTGAAGCGGACAGAATTGCTAACCTCAATTTTGATACTGTGATGATTGAAAGTGAGCGCGGAGTAATTCTATCAGAAAGAACTACCGGATTGGAGAACAATCCCCTTGAACAACTGTGGCAGGAAGTTCAGGCAACGGCTTTTGTTGCACACCCGTATATGTGGCCGGTTATCGGATGGGAATCGGATATAAAGAACTGGACAAAAAATGACCTAGAAAATTATTTTCATACCTACTACGCACCGAATAACTGCCTAGTTGTAATATCCGGTGATGTGAAATTGAATGACATAAAGAAACTCGCAGAAAAGTACTGGGAACCAATTCCTTCAGGTCCAAAACCAAGGAAGGTGCACACGGTTGAACCACCGCAGACAGGGGAAAGAAGAGTTTTTGTAAAAAGGGAAGTTCCCTCTCCATATTTAATGATTACATATCACGTTCCTCAAACTGGTAACGAAGATTATTATGCTCTTGATCTTTTAAGTTCCATTTTATCTCAGGGAAGGTCATCAAGGCTTTACAATTCTCTTGTTGAAGAAAAACAACTTGCACTTGAGGTTGGCACATATTATCCCGAAGCATTTGATCCGACTCTTTACTATTTCTACGGAATCTGCAATGATGGAGTTAAAGCTTCCGAATTGGAAAATGCAATTCTTGAAGAAGTTGATAAGATTATCAATGAAGGAATTAGTGAAAACGAACTTCAAAAAGTTAAAAACCAGAAGCTGATGGATTTTTACAAAACTCTTGAAACGATAAACGGACTTTCAAATACAATCGGAACGTATGAATTATTCTTTGGCGATTACAAAAAATTATTTTCCGCACCAGATGATTATAAAAAAGTTACCATCCACGACATCAAACGTGTAGCAGGAAAATATTTCACAAAACAAAACAGAACTGTTGGAATACTAAATACGGAGGAAGAACAATGAATAAGAAGGTAAAATGTAAAATGTATAATGGAAAATGGAAAAGACAATTCTCTATTTATTTATTATCTGTTCTGACAATATTGAGTTCGATCTCTTTTGCTCAATTCAAATTGCCGGAATATGAAACTATTACTCTTGATAATGGATTAACTGTTTATTTGATGGAGAAAAAGGATGTGCCGTTAATTTCATTTTCTGCAGTATTTGATGGGGGAGTTATTAAAGATGGTGGAACTTCCGGCATTGCGTCATTTACAGCTGAGGCTTTGCGCTTTGGAACAGCTAGCTACACAAAATCACAGATAGATTCTATATTCAATTTTTATGGAAGCAGCGTTAGCACTTATGCAAATGCTGATTATTCGGGATTATACACTCAATTTATTAAGGATAACACAGAAACTCTTTTTCCCTTGATTAATGAGATTATTATAAGTCCATCATATCCGAAAGAAGAAATAGAAAAAAGAAAACAAAGATGGATTGCTGAATTAGATCAGGCAAAAGAAAGCCCCCGATCAGTAATTGGCAGTTATTTTAACAAACACATTTTCGGTGATTCACCGTACGGAAACCCGGTTAATGGAACCAAGTCAGGCATAAGCAATATTACAGTTGAGGGAATACAGGAATTTTATAAAACGAATTACCGTCCTGAAAGTTCGGCAATTGCTGTCGTGGGCGATTTCAACTCAGCCGAGATGAAAAAAATGATCATGGACTATTTTGGAGGATGGAAGAATAATTCTCCAAAGAAATTGTCTGATTTAAGGGTTGTAAATACACCATTCGAAAGTTCTGCTGTGTATCTCATCAATAAAAGTAATTCTGCTGAAACAACGTTTTTAATTGGAAGCTATGGAATAACCATGAGCAATGAAGATCAAACGCAGCTTGATGTAATCAATACCATTCTCGGAGGCAGATTTACCTCCTGGCTAAACGATGAACTTAGAGTGAATGCCGGACTTACTTATGGTGCAAGGAGCAGATTTGCAAAGTACAAGAACACGGGAACTTTTTACATTAGCACCTTTACACAGACAAAAAATACGGAAGCCGCAATTGACCTTGCACTTAAAACTTATAACCGCTTGTTCGAAAAAGGTATTGATGAAGAAACTTTATTGTCTGCTAAGAATTATGTTAAAGGACAATTTCCACCGGATTATGAAACGGCGGGATCTTTAGCCGGATTTCTTGTACAGAAGTATATTTATGGTCTTGAAGATTCTTACATAAATAATTTTGAAAATGAAGTAAATGGATTAACTGTTGCCAGAGCTAATGAGCTGATTAAAAAATATTTCCCAAAAGATAATCTACAGTTTGTTTTGATCGGTAAGGCTGATGAGATAAGAAATGTCGCCGCTAAATATGGGAAATTAATTGAAAAAAATATTGAAGAAGATTCTTTCTAATATCATTTAGTAGAGACGCATTTCTATGCGTCTCTAGTTACTAAAATTTTCTTGCAAGAATCATTTATTTATTATTAGGCAAGTGAACAGAACATCTCTGAATTCTAATAATACAGTTATTTAAATATTTATTTTTATTCCTTTTTCTTTTATCACTGCAGCAATTGCTTCTTGTAAATCTCCCTCAACTTCAACAAGTACAAGTTCACTTCCATCGTAGTTGATAATAAATAATCTATTTAATATATCTTCATTATCATTTCTGATATATACAGCGGCCAATTCATTGTTTGAACTGGATTTTATTATAGATTTCCAACCGCTTTTCTGCATTTCCGATTCGATATCATAAAGCGCTGAAATGTTTTTCTCATTCGATCCTTTTATTTTTTCATACACTCCAACCTGAATTGATGATACATCGTCCAAAATATCAGAAGAAAGATTCTCTTCTTCAGATACATCAACTATCCAGCTTGATAATGTCATTCCAACGGAACCTAAAGAAAATTGCACTTCAGAATGATACTCTTCTCCAAAACTTTTTATTACTGAATCACGAATCTTTGAAAACTCTTCGTTTATTCCGATACATCCGGTCAAAGGAAATAACAGCAACAAAATTGATAAAAGGATAAACTTATTTTTCATCGTTCTTTCCTTTACTGTCTTTCATATCATTCAATTGAGGAATATTGAATTGCTTTCCAAGCTTTCCCAATTTTGCGAGCTCAATGTTGCCGACTATATTGACAAAAGCTGCTTCACCATCTCCTTCAACAGAAGCAACTACCAAACCAACAATTTTTCTATTGCTATCCTGCTTGATATATACATTTGTCATTTCATCCTCGCTTCTGGTTTTGACAATTCTTTTCCAGTTGGAAGACATCAATTTCGCATCAATACCCGACACCTTTGCTTCAATTTCTGATTTATTGTTATCTGAAACTTCAAATACATTTGCTTTCACCAGTTTTAATCCCTCAAGAATTTCCATTGCATTTGGATCTTCATCTGTTGAAATTTCTGCAAGCGTGGAAAGTAAATCTTCATCCAAATAAACTTCTGTAACACCAGTTGAGCTTTCAAATTTTGTTAAGTCACCGAAGTCAACATAACCAGGTTCTTTAGTTATATCAGTGCTTTGTGCGAAAAGTGTAAATGCGAATAGTACTAATAATGAAAGAGATTGCTTAAAGTATCTCATTTTATCCTCCGATAAGAATATTGTTGATTAAATAATAACCCTTGTTAAGTTTTTTGTTTACTTGTTTTTCTATTATCTCATTGTTAAAACTGCTCTCAGCTTTGTTAAACGCTTTTCCTACTATGGCAATAGTTTGTCTGAATTGCTTTTCTGCCAATTCAATCTGAGCGTTTGAGTACTCGTTTTGATTGGCAGGCTCTTTGAAAATGAATATCGAAATCATAATTATTATAACCAAACTCAAAGCAACAGCAGGTATTAGTCTGCTGCCTAACAGTTCATAAATATGAACCGAAATTAATTGTATGATATTTTTGTTTTTTTCTTTGCTTATGGTTTTACTGATCACAAAATCAGTTAAGTGTTCCGGTAATTCATCCGGCTGTAATCTGTGAACACCTGAGGCAGTATTTCTGTACTCGGTGAATAATTTGTTTAAATCTTTATCACGCCAGGTTTTCCATTTCACATATAATTTATCAACTATACTCGCATCTCCGTAAGCGACATTGATTATTTTATCTTCTATTTTTTGATGAAATTTATTTAAATCTTTCTTTTGCATAAACTTTTAATTCTTTCTGAAGCTGCTTTCTTGCTCTTAGAATATTTACTTTAACAGTATTGATCGGAATGTCGAGCATTTCACTTATTTCTTTATACTTGAATTGTTGCAATTCATATAAAACAAAAACGCTTCTTAGTCTTTCAGGTAAATTCTCTATTGCTTCTTTAATTATATCCTCTGAAATAATTTTATCTAAAGATACTTCGGGATTACTTTTTATTTCCGAATCAGCGATTTCATTGTGAATGTCTTCTTCTAGCTGGATTTCCTTATGATAAATCGATCTATTTCTTCTAAGATAATCAATGCAAAGATTATGAGTTGTTCTCATTATCCACGCTTTGGCAGCAAGAAAATTAAAATTGTCTATATTCTGCCAGGTTCTTATCAGCACTTCCTGAGTTATATCTTCAGCATCCATCTGGTTTTTCAACATATAGATAGAGTAATTGTAAACCTTCTTTTTATGCTGCTTTATTAAATATTCAAACTTTGCCGGGCTTAGCATTTATTATAGTGACGAATTAGTTTTTGTAATTGTTACAAAGAAGCAGATAAAAAAGAGACAGGAGCGGGGATTAATGATTTAAGGCATTAAAAACTTATTAACGGTTAAAATCAGTTGAAATAAATAAGAACTCCAATCTGAACAGCTGCGAAATTGATTTGTGATTCATTGAGTGTGTAGTAGAATCCATTATTTGCATACCTGATGGAGTTCCTGTCTAAAACATCTACTTCTGAAGTCATCAGATATCTTCCTTTTAAATCGAGGTATAAAGATCCATTGCCTTCCTCACCGCCAATAAGAAATTTGAAACCAGCGCCAACTCCGTAGCTCCAGGCCCAATCATCAACGTACAGTGAAACGGGAACATAATCCAATGTAAATACCTGTGAGTGCGAGTAGATGTAGCTTCCGCCAAAGAAGGATTCGATATAAGGTCTGACCGTTCCGCCTGTTGGTGCAAGTTGAAATAAAATATGAAGATTTGAAAAATTATTTGCTCTGTTATCACTGAGTATAGTTTCTCCTGTATAGTAATCAGTAGCCCAGAATAAACCTTGTGAGAAAAATGAAAAGCTTAATCCAACACCCAGCGGTTTGGCTTTTGAAGGAGTGATGAAAAGAAGTTCTAAGTTTCCGCCGTATCCGGGCTCATTATCGAAGAGTCTGTAGTCATTGACTGGGAATGCGGTTGTAAAATAGATGCTGGCTGAAGGCTGTGCTTCAATTGTTGTCAGCGGGATTATTGCTGATAATAAGAATATGGTAAAATACTTTTTCATTGTTTTGATCATCCTTTATACTAATCAGAGAATTACAAAATCCTTGCCGGGTTAGTGGATTAACTAAAATTTAATACTGATTAGAAAAGATTATTTATGTGATAAAAATGAAGGTATGAAGAGATGACATTAATCACAATTTTCTTTAGTGTCTATTGAATTGTGCAATAGTACTAACAGAAAGCAACAGTTATTATGAAAGGGAATAAATCCTATTTAATATACACCCGGTACTCCCAGGGATTTAATTCAAAAGATTCTTCGGATAAATTGAAAACTGCGAGCATTTTATTAATCTTTTTTAGTAATAGGGGTTATTAAACGTTCGACCGGTTAAAATTGACAGCAAGAAAAATTCTAAAGCTTTATCCAGTTTGGATTATGCTTCTCGAAAATTTTTTCTTTTGCCCTAGGTTGATCTACTAAGTTGTCAGTATCAGCAAGCTCTCTTTTCTTCATTATCAATTCCTGCTCTTGCCTGATCAATTCTTTTATCCTGACATACTTATCGGCTACAATTTGCTGCTTATTAATTTCTTCCTGAAGTTTTTGTTTCATTAAAGCAAGCTTGTTTATTGCAACTCGGTGTTCTTCGTGTTCTGTCTTTATTTTATTTATTGATTCTTTCATTTCAGAAAGCTCAGAAGATGAATCTACGATATTCTTTTTCAGGTTGTCCAGTATAACTTTATTCTCTTCTATTTCTTTTTCAATTGAAATTCTTGAATTAATCAGATCCGAAGAATAGTCGTCTTCACTATGTAGCAATTCACTCAAAGCATTTTCATATTCAACCAGTTTATTCTCTTGTATGATGATGTCATTACTTGATTCAACTTTCTCCATGGAATCTTCAAGAATATTTTTACTTTCCCGCAAAGCTTTCCGTTGTGCAGCTATAAAGTGCATCAGATCTTCAAACAAAGTAAAGTTACTCCTGCCTGCATTTAACATATTCTCAATTTCTTCCAGCACCGATTGCTTTTCTTCTATCAACCGATCTTTTTCGCCAATCTCTTTTGATTTCATATTGAGCTCTCTTTCGAGATCGGATTTTTTCTTCGCCATCTCGTTTATTGTCGAACTATAATGCTGAAGAACACCCGTAAATCTTTTTGCAGATTGACCGCTTCCTTTTTCTATATCATTTTTCAATTGTGATAGAATAGAAGTCGTTTCCTTCAATTCTCTAATAACATCTTCAATCTGTTGCTTATCATTTTGTTTTGAAATTATCTGAGTATCGAGTTCAGTTCTTATTGATTTCTTATTCTCGATATCCTGGAAGAGATTATTGAATTCTTTATCAAGAACATTCAGACTATAATCCAGATCAGAAAGCCTTGCAGTTGCAATTTCAATTGATTCATTCAATTGTTTTAGCTTTTCATTTCCTGAATTAATTTTTTCGGAAATTTCTTTGTTCTCATTTTTCAACCAGTTTAATGAGTCAGTTTTAGATTTGCAATCTTCAACCAATGAAGTAAGATGAGCTTCTTTCGCTCCAATCTTTATATCAAGCTCGCGAAGTAATTCTTTTTTTGCTGATTCAACAAAGGATAATTGTTTCAATGAATTGTTTAGCTCAGCTTCGTTGCGGATCAGATGGCTTTTCTCTTCCAGCTGCTTGTCCAGTTTCTGTAATTCACTCCTTTTATCAGTCAGTCTGTCAATAATTATCGCTTCCTGATTTCGCAATTGGTTTATTCGCGCCTGAATATCTTCAGCAAGCTTTAATTTTTCCTCATTCTGTCTTAACAATGCGGAAGTGATATCATCATTCTGTTCCTGTGAGATTGCTTTCTTTCTCCCGATTAGAATTCCGATTTCTTCTTTCTTCTTTTCAACTTCACTTGTCAAAGCATTTTTAATCTGATTAATCTCAGCAATTTTTTTGTTTAGCTCATCAAATTTTTTCTTGAATTTAAAAGTCTCTACTGCAATCTCATTTTTTCTTTTCTCGGCAGACTCTATTTCTTTATAAATAATATCTTTTACGGATTCCAGATTATTTCCGGATAATGTCTGATTTGATTTTGAAGTAAGGTTTCCAAGAACAAGAACCTGGTTCTGTTCAGAAACTTTTATTTCTCTCAGCTTTTTAATCTCGGAAGATATTTTGTGAAGCTCGTTATTAAGCTTTGCTTTCTGATTTTCGAGGACTTCTAAGGTGTGGGCTGTTTGATTTTTTTTAAGAGCAATGTTAGCGTATTCAATTCTTGATTTTTTAATCAGTTCGTCGAATTGTTTCAGACGATTTTCCTTTTCGGTAAAACCAGCTATCAGCTTTTTGAGCTCATCGTTTTCGCTTTGAAGTTCTTTTATCTTTTTGCTGTTTAATATCAAATTTTGATGCCCTCCTGTTCCTGCTCATAATTCAACTTTATGAACGAGTTTCTGCAAAACAACAAAAAATGCAGGAACATTTTCGGTTTGAATGCCTTTTATAGAAAATAGTTTAAGCTTTATTATAAACCTAAATACTAAATTTATTATAAGCAATAATTGTAAGATAATTACTGAAAAGAAAAAACTATACCAGCGAAATGCGTTGGACTGACTTTCACATTTTGCAGAAAGTAGCTGTTAAAGTTTTCCCTCTTTGTAAAGTTTCCTCAATCGTATTTTTTCAAGCTGCCGGTCAATTATCATTTGAGCGAGAGAAGCGGGGATTGAGTCTCTGTTTTTCCCGGAAAATAATTCGCTCAACTTTCTTTCATTTATGTCAATGCGGTAGAGTATGTTTACCAGAACGTCAAATTTCTCATCAAGAAGAATTTTGAGTTTTTCGGTAAGATACTTTTTAAATTCTTCAAGAGATTCTAAATCAGCCGATGGGATAAGTGACTGATCCTCTTTAATTAAAAAATCTTTCTCGACAAAGCGCGTGATTTCAAATAATTGTTTCTTTTCGTCTTCCATAAAAATTCAATGAATTAATTTCCTTTTTCTTCGATAAGAGTACTGTGTAATTTTTTTATGATGCGATATGAACCGTACGCAACAAACGGGGCAACAAAAACATCAACAGTGTAATGAACGTGCTGAAGAAGTACAGCAGAACCGACTAAAATTGTAGCCACAAGAAAAATAGTTTTAAGAGTTTTGTTATCAACAAGAAGAAAGAGTAAAAACATAGTTCCGGTATGTCCCGAGAAAAACAGATCTTTCGTTAAGATGCCGCCGTCACCGAAAAACTGAACAAATGGATCGTGTAGAAGAATAATTTTTTCTGGTGCATTAAAAGGGGTCAGGTACATCGCAACTCCTCTGAAGAATACCATCAATCCATAAGTCTGCAGTGCAATCATCAGCTTTTTAGGTTCTTTGATAATACTCACAAGGAATATTATTAGCGCAACATAGATTAGTGCAAAAGTTGCCCAGGTTAGATCAACCGGATTAAACAGATTCAGTAGAGGATCGTTAAGAACAACTCCTTCCCGTTCCTCAATAAATAATAAAAACCTTGAGAAGACGGACAGAAGCGGAATCATAACTATAATAGTGATGATAAACTCTATTCTGCTTTTGCTGTCTTGAAAGAAAGTTTTCCAGCTCATTTTACAATTAGAAACTTGAAAAAATTAATTGAACTTGCTTAAAAAGTAAGGAAGCATTTGACGCCACGTCGGCCAGTCGTGCTTAATATCGTGTCCCCACAAATCCAGCCAGTGGTTAACTCCTTTTGAATTTAAAATATCAGAAAGTTTTCTGGAAGCATTCGGATCTTCATAATCACCCTGACCGGAAGCGATGATAATTTTTCCCTTCTTCATTTTTTCAAGCATAAATTGGTCATTCCAGTGCGGGAGATAATCGATCGGCGAGTTGAAATAAACATTGTCGTCATAATATCCTTTGCTGTACGTTTTAAGGTCGTAGCTGCCGCTCATTGCAATCGTTCCTGAAAAAATATCAGGACGACGGAAAAAATTATTGGCTGCGTGCAATGCACCAAGCGATGCACCGGTAGTAATTATTGGTACTAATCCTTTGCTGTGATTGTGGATGAAGGGAACAACTTCTTCAACAATGTACTTGTTGTATTGCTGATGCCGGATTGCTTTATGGGCCGGATGCATATTGTTATTCAGCCAGCTTTCGTTGTTGATGCTGTTTATTGAATATGCTTTTATTTTTCCTTCACCGAGGAACCAGCCGATTGAGTCAATTAATTTGAATCGTTCATATTCCAGGAAATCTGCTGCTGCTGTTGGGAACATCAATAATGCAAAACCGTAGTGTCCGTAAATAACAATTTCCATATCTTTATTGAGATTGGGGCTGTACCAGCGGTGTATTTCTCTGCTCAAAAGTATCTCCGATTAATGGATTTAATAATTAAAAATGGCAGGGTGAAACTAAAGAAAAGGTCAAAATTTTGAAAATATAAAAATATAATTACTGCATTAGTTGACTAGGAATCAATATTACCTTTCACCATATTCTACACCGTTGATGATTGCATATTTGAGTTTGTAACCTCCAGTCCTCCAAAAACTAGCACTATATAATCCAATGCCCTTAATAATTTGGTACGATGGCAAGTCAGTTGCACAAGCATGAAATAAACTTCGTATCATCCTTAGTTCACCGAAAATTTCCTCGAATTTAATGCTGCTGCATATTGAAAAACAGCTTACATCTGGATGAAAAAACATGTTACTTGAAAATTCTTGTCCTGCTTTGGCTGCCAGACTATCAATAATCATTTCTTTTAAATAATATGGGAAGTATCTGTAAACCATTGCATTGTATTCATCTACTCTTTCGTACCTATACTCAATATTTTGTGAAGCAAGACTTTTGTATTGAATGACTCGATAAATTTTTCCTGAAATCGTAGTGTCTGAAATTGCTTCTAGCGAAAAAAGAGGCGAATCTCCATGCCAATATTCCCAATAATTTCCAATCCCAAGAGGGTAGTAATCAAGATATACACTAAAATCTTGAAGTGCGAAAATTGTGTTCACAGTGTCTTTATGTTGGATAGTCACAAAAGCAGTATCATTATCAAAACCATCCTTGTGGGCATCGACGATGTAATCACCTGCCAAAATATCATTTAGTATGAATTCACCATCTGGTCCGGTATAAGTTTCCTTTGTCGGAGGATCAGTGCTGATCTTTGCATAGTAAATTGGGGCTCCGGTTGTTGCATCGTAAACAAAACCTTTTATGGTTCCTTTGTAAACGGTTAAAACAGGATTTGATTCTTTTTCACTTGAACAGGAGGTAAGTATAATTAAAAAAATAAAAGAGGCCTCAAATAATCTCATTAAAGACATTTAATCATCTCCCAATTACCTATTTAAAGTAAAATGAATAGCAGAGAAACCAAATACAACTTAATTAGTAAAATATCGAAATTCAATAGCTATTAATCACGCGGCTTCACAACTCTTTCACCAAGCCCGAGTATTTCTTCTCAACTTTAAATCCGAATTTGTAAAAATATTCGGGCCTGAAGAATCCCGTTGTAACATACCTGATATGCTCGCTTTTTAATCTTTTCAGAAATTCGTTCATCAGGTTTTCACTGATGCCTGTCCTTCTATAACGTGCAGACACAACAATTTTTTCCATATGTGCTGTCTGCTCATCGATCAATTCATAAAACAAACCGCCGATGATAAATCCTCTTTCAGAAAGTGCAACGAGGAATCTGTGCTCTGGTCGGAAATTGACAACAAGATTTGAATCCAGGAACAGCGAGTGAAGCCTTGAAATTTCTTTCGGAGAAATCGGGCTTCTTATCAGGAATGGATTTCCTTCCTCATCAGTTAACTGAACTACAAGATTTGAAGTATCGCCTCCAAAACTTTCCGCACGGATTAATGCGGCGGTATCTTTTGGCTTCAGGTACGGATATGTTAATCTTGTGAGAAAATACTTTTCATCTTCAGTCAGATTTGGAAGCGAGTGAAGTTCAGCATAAAGCATCTGTGATTTATCAGCACTTAGCTCACCGGCGCGCTGCTTTTTGATGATTTCCCGTAACGCATTCTTCATATTGTCCGAAGATCCGGCAAATGCTGTGTTGAGGAAAAACATAGCACGGGTGGTTATATATTCTTTTTCATAATCAAAAAGCTGGTACGTTTCATAAAGTTCAAAAAGCATCTGTGATTGAGCGCTTATGTCTGCATTTTCGTTCAACAATTTCCAGCGGTGAAATCTCTTTATTGCAAAGAATAAATTCTTCGGGATGAAACCATCCTGCGTAACGCTCCGCACAAATTCCTCTGCTCTGAAAATTATCTCATCTTTGTTTTCAACATCTGCCGTTTTGATTTCTGCAATAAATGTATTTATCACATCAACTGCTTTTGATTCGCCTTCGCATTCGGTTACACCGGAAAAAATATAATTCCAAATTGATTTTTTATCGAGGAACGAATATTTGTCGAGAGTTTCTTTTACAAACAGATTGTAAAAGTTTATAAAGAATTCTTTCGGAGAAGATGAGATTATTCTCTTGGATACTGAATAGAGCAAAGTCCCTGTCTGATAATCATGAGTCGGAACCGTTATGTTTTCCGGTTTCGGGTTAGCAAGCTGAATTTTATAGTTTGTTACCGTCCAGAAGTTCATATATGCAGCCGTGCTATTCCAAACGAAGTGAGGCCAGAGTTCACGAAGTCTGATTCTGGTTTCATCATCTGCTTTTCTGTTTTCTTTTTCGATGAAACGCGCAACACTATCTCTGGTCACATAAGCTTCAGTCCAGAGTTCATATTCTTCCCAGTAACCGCCGAAATGCGGAAGAAGTCTTTCGCCTTTATTTGTAGTTCCTCCGAGTATCAACCATTTGATTTCTTCTTTAACTTTTGCGGGCGGAAGATTTTTGCTAAGATGAACAGTGAGATCGAAAGCTCCCTGAAATCTTGTCTGGATTGTTAATCTGTAAATAGATTTTTCACTTCGTGATTCAAGCTGACTTAGCCAGATGCCGCCGGGTAAAATATCATCGAGTCTGATTAGAAAACCTTTTGAGAACATAAATACTGCCTCTCTCAATACTGCTGTTTTGGAAAGAGCATTTTTTATTCTCTGCCTGTCACCGGGATTGATACCTTCCTCAAAAGCAATTACATCTTCCCACTGATAATCTTCACCTGTTTCAAGATCAACTGCAATCTTGCGGTTTGTTCCAAGCCATTCTCTGAAACCGGCAGTAAGTGCTTCAAGACTTGATTCAGCAAATTTTTTAATACCGGAATTTTCCGACAGCACAGATAATTTCATCAGGAACCTTCTAACTCGCCGGTAAAGCTGGGGATGTGTTACTCCATAAGCAGTTATTAACTCAAAGAAATGAATAAAGTTAGTCTGTTCAAGTGATTCATCGAAACGGAAATTTTTTATTTCATCTGAAATGAAAGTTTCAATATAATCTAACCTCTTCTCGCCTTTGGAATGTACTGCAATGTGATGAGCAAGCTCTGAGTTTAAAAGCGATTTGTCTTCACCAATAAACGAGAGAAACAGATCGCCGAATTTTCTTTCATCCGCGCCTTTGGTGATAAGTGCGAATTGCTTTCGTTTTATTTCAATGTTACTTGTTGTTGCAGGACGGGCAAGTAAATTGAAGACAAGACGGAAATGAATATTCTTCGGATCGTCAAGAATTTCATTGAAGTATTCGAGTGCAGTGTCAGCAGCTTTTAATTCTTCAGAAAGAAACATCTTGTATGCAAGATTAATTCCAGCGAGAGAAAATTCAGAAGATGATTTGATTTTGTCGAACTGGTTCAGCTCATCTTTTGACAAATCTATTTTACCGAATACAGAATTAAACCTGATATTTACAGATTCCTTAATCTGCCGATGCCAGAGCACGATTGAATTTCCTGTGAATGAAATCAGTTCCTTGTTACCAATCCATAATAACGGATCAATCAGTATCTGCTGGAAATCTATGAAGCGTGAACTTATTGAATAAGTGAAACTTCCTATTCTGAAAACATTTTTTTCATCAGATTTACTTAGAGCTAATGAAAGGTTAAGCTTTGGAATATAAACTCCTTTTTCATCCGCAGAGACATCTCTTCCAAGACATCCTTTCTCTCTTAAAAACCAATTTGGAATTCTGACTTCGGTTGTTCCGACAAAAACACTTGTATCACTTTTCACATACATCGACTCGATCAACTCGGAAAAATTCTTCTCGATAACTTTTCGTTTGTATGTGTGCTTTGGTGTCAGTTCGCCATGCTTGTCATCAAAAGCCCGATCTATCAATCTGAAATCAAGAATTCTTTCGAACGGTGCGAGAAATTTATTTACCGATACAACAAGCGATGAGAAATATTCCTGTTTCTGTTTTTCGTCCATATCAAAAATAATTGAGTCCACATCATCATAATTTGGATGAATTAGCACTGTGTTGAAAGGACGATGATCACCAACAAGAAAAACCTGCTTAACATTTTCAAAGTCGCGGAAAAGATTTTCTATTTTCTGAGGGGCAACAGTCTCACCTTTAATATTTTTATAAATTTCTTTTTTCCTGTCGATGATCTGAATGAAATCATCTTCGTCCATTTTCATTACATCGCCAGTTGGAAGCCATCCATCCTCAGTAAATGTTTCCGAATTTTCGATGTCGTAGTAACCAAGCATTACGTAAGGTCCTTTTACAAGTAATTCGCCATCATCGCCAACTTTAATTTCGATACCGGGCAAAGCTTTGCCAAGTGAGTTTGGTTTGTATCTTTTCCAAGGAGTCATGGTAATTCCGCCGGTTGCTTCCGTCATTCCGAAACCGCTCATCAACTCAACACCGTACTTCTGGAAGAACATAAAAATATCGGGAGGTAAATATCCTGCTGCGGAAAGTCCCCATTTCAATTCACCGCCGGTTGCATTGTCAAGTTCGGATTTTATTTTGCTGCTTTCATCGACTTCAATATCTACTTTGCTGGTGATGTATTCATACAACTGCATCCATTTTTTAGGAATGCTGATAAAGACTGTTGGCTTTACAAGCTGCATATTGTTTATCATTGCTTCAACGGATGGATTTTCGAGGAAGCAATATTCTGCAGCCCAGAAAACACAGCCCGTCATTTCAAGATATCTTCCAAAAGTATGATAAAGCGGAAGGAAGCAGATGAACCTGTCTCCATCACCAATTTCAGGTATAGCCATTGCACGGCAAAATCTTTTATAAACAATATTCATTTGTGAAAACATTATGCCTTTAGGTTCGCCGGTTGTGCCGGATGTATACATTATCGTTGCTAAATCATTTATTCCTCTTTCAATTTCAGGTTGATCGTCTTTGGCGGATTTTAAAAACTTATCAAAACTGATAACCCAATCCTCGCCCGAATTTCCTTCAAGAAGAATTAGTGTTTTAAGATCTGGCAGTTCGTTCTTAATGGATTTTATTTTTGAAAGCTGTTTTTCATCGTGAGCTATCAGTACCGTGGCTTTGCTCTGCTGAAGAATAAAAAGAATATGTTCGGTAACGGAATTTCCGGGAATCATCACATTTACAATTCCACCAGTAAGGCAGGCAAGATCGAGCATAGCCATCTCAAGACAATTTTCTAAAAGAAAAGCAACTTTGGTTTCATTAATAACGAATGAATACAAAGCATTTTTGTAACTATTAATAATGCTTGCAGATTTTTCCCAGCTGTATTCAGTGGTTGTGCTTCCGGTTATTACTTTGAAGAGAGTTTTCTTTGGATAGTCTCGCAGTCTCTGTTTGAATAAAGTGTTTGTGTTGTAGTCACTTTTAAGAATCAATTCGTGAATCAATGACTCCCATTTTTTATCCTCATATATCCTGCGCAGCAGGGAAGAGAAGCGATAAAGATTTAAGTATTCGTGAGAAAGTTTCTTTGCACTATCAACTTTAGAAAGTTGATCGTTAAGAAAACTACCAAAAGAAAAGAAAACTTCCTTATCAACGTCGCCCATAAATCTTTTTGCAAATTCGGGTTGTGCAGCAGCCACAAAAATTTTATGGAGTGCTTCTGTTTCATCCTTTGATAAATTTCTTTTTTCAAGTGGAATTTGCTTTAAGGTTTCAGCAAAAGTATCAAGCTGTTCACTGATGTCCCTTTTTCCGAAAAAAGTTAAACCGGTAATAAACTTTTCTGTGATTGAAAAGATGTTGTCCAAAATCCCACCGGCAATTGTAAGAGGATTACGCTTATCGTCCATAGATTTTTATAAGTGTTTAATTATTTGAAATAGCTGCGTTAAAATAGGAATTTACATCAAATAGTTCTGTCAATTGGAATATCATGAATAACGGAAAATTTGAAATACCAGATGCGACATACTTTTAAATGGCGTCACAATTTGCGCCGTAAAATGTTGTATAGTAGCAGGCAAATTTCGTCGGAAACATTTACAATCTACTAGTTTGAATCAAAAGGAAATTCTCTAATTTGCCAGTCATCAACTGTTAGCTATTGGCATATTTTTTACAAGTATTAATAACCAATAATTAAAATCTAATAAAACTAAGCGAGGCAGCATGGTAGAAAATGCTAACAATTTTAATAAGATAAGTGCCTGGGATGAAGATGCAGCGAGACACATTCTCGCAAGATCACTTTTCGGCTATAATAAGCAGGATATTGAATTTGCACTTTCACATACACTCGATGACTTTGTAGATAATTTTTTGCTTGCTGATCAGCCTGAACCTCCGCAGCCTGCTGACTGGGTGAATTATCCAACCAATGAAAACAATACTGAACGAACCCGGGAATTAATCCATTGGTGGTATAACCTTATGATCACACAAGGTTATTCACTTCGGGAGAAGATGGTTCTGTTCTGGCACAATCACTATGTAAGTGAAGTTTCAAAAGTTGGTCTGCCGCAGCGGATGTACTGGCAGAATAAATTATTTCGTGATAATGCTATGGGCAATCTCGTCGACTTGACAAAAGCAGTTACTATCGATCCTGCAATGCTCATCTATCTTGATGGAATAAGAAACAGGAAAGGTGCACCGAACGAGAATTACGCAAGAGAGCTGATGGAATTATTCACTCTTGGAATCGGTAACTATACAGAACAGGATATTCAGGAAGCAGCAAGAGCTTTAACAGGCTGGCGGGTTGATGGGTTGACTTCGTTCTTTGATTCCAGTCGATTTGATAATGGCAGCAAAACAATTTTAGGACAAACGGGCAACTTCATTTACCACGATGTTGTCGATATAATTTTTACACAGCCAGCAGCAGCAACTTTTTTCAGCAGAGAACTGTATAGTGAATTTATGCACGTTGCAATTGATGAACCCAGCATTGAAACAATGGCGCAGATTCTTCGCGAAAATAATTATGAGCTAAAACCTGTTCTATCAACACTACTTAAATCTGTTATGTTTCACACCAATGAAGTAAGAGGCGCAAAGATTAAAAGCCCGGTAGAACTGTTGCTGGGAGTGATGCGCCAGTTCAACGTAGCCACACCGGATTACGCTTATATAAGAACAGTTGCGGCACAAACAAAGCAGGAATTATTCTCTCCGCCAAATGTAAGCGGATGGGACGGCGATAAAATCTGGATCAACACAACAACACTTCCGGCAAGAAACATTTATACCGATGCAGTAATAAATGGGAAAAAACCGGGAGGCGGTGACCTGACTTTCCAGTTAGATCTTGTTGAATATGCAAGAACATTTCCAAGCGCTGAAGATGCAGTTCAGCTTATTGCAGATATTTCAAAAATATTCCTGCAATATCCGTTGAGCGATAACAGAAAAGAATATTTGTTGAATACATTATTAGATGGCGCTGAAGTCTATGATTGGTCAACTTCCGATCCGCAGGCTGAGAACAGATTAAAGATGTTCTTTAAAGCTTTAATGAGATTATCAGAATATCAACTTTCATAATCAGGAAGACAATTATGGACAGAAGATCATTTTTAAGAAATTTAGGATTAGTTGCCGGTGCGGGCACAGTTTCAATGGCACTTGGAAATATTCCACTAAGAGCTTTTTCAAGATCGTTCATGAATATTCAGGCGGTCAACGGAAAAGTAATAGTATTGTTACAATTAAGCGGAGGCAATGACGGACTTAATACAATTATACCATTTGAAGACAGCTTATATTACAACGCTCGTCCTTCTTTAGGAATCAGAAAAGAAGATGTGATCAAATTAAATAACCTTACAGGTATGCATCCATCTCTTCAGCCTCTTAAAGCTTTGTACGATGAAGGAATGGTAGCAATACTTCAGAGTGTTGGATACGCCAGTCCCGACAGATCACACTTCAGAGCTACAGACATCTGGTTGAGTGCTTCTGATTCAAATGTTGTTATCGATGACGGCTGGGTCGGCAGATATCTTGCAAAAGTTTTACCTGATCATAATCCAATTAATTCAGAACATCCAATGGCAATACAGATTGGATCCACACAATCAGCATTGTTAGAATGTACCTGCCAGGGCACAATGGGAATCTCATTTGAAAGTCCAAACCAGTTTTACCAATTGATAAACGGAAGCACTGCCGATAACGATCCGCCGCCCGATACAATTGCAGGTAATCAATTGAAATATATTAAAGAGATTGCAGCACTTTCAATCCGTTATGCTCAGATAATAAAGGAGAAAGCTGATTCGGTTGAAAACAAAGCAACTTACCCGAATACACGATTAGCAAGGCAGCTAGCAATTGTCGCCGAGTTAATTGCCGGCGGACTTGAAACACCTGTCTATCTTACTTCGATTGGCGGATTCGATACGCACGCAAACCAGGCGGGAAGTCACGCTAATCTGCTGACAACTGTTGCACAAGCTATTGAAGCCTTTCAAACCGATTTGAGACTTCTTGGAATTGAAGATAGAGTTGTGCTAATGACTTTTTCAGAATTCGGAAGAAGAGTTAACCAGAATGGAAGCGGCGGAACTGATCACGGGACAGCAGCACCACTTTTTGTTATCGGAAGAAATGTTTACGGAGGAGTTTACGGAAACAATCCTGACCTTACAGACCTTGATAACAGCGGAGATATTAAATACAGATATGATTTCAGGCAGCTTTATGCTACGTTGTTAACCCAGCAGTTAGGAATGCCGATTGACAGAATGCCTGATGTACTTATGAAAGATTTTGAAACTTTACCCTTGATTTCAGAGAAGGCTGGTAATCTTACCGGTCCATCAGTTTTTCATCTTGAACAGAATTATCCTAATCCCTTTAACCCGACGACAACAATCAGCTACTATTTAAGAATTCCACAGGCTGTCAGAATAGATGTGTTTTCATCTGCCGGAGACAAAGTAACAACACTTGTAAATGCTTACCAGGAAACCGGAAGCTACGAAGTTCAGTTTGATGGAAGTAAATATTCTAGCGGAGTATATTTTGCAAGGCTTGATACCGGAGCTACAAGCAAGACAATTAAGATGATGTTGATAAAATAGTTGAATGATAAGTGATTAAACAAAATGCCATCCTGTTGGATGGCATTTATATTTTAAACTATAGCACAGACTTGTAAGCCGTGCTGTAATGGCCGAGCCTTTTTATTTCTTGATTCCCGCAGCTTCTTCAAGCATTGCAGTTGTAACAGATTTTGGTCTCTCAATCGGATAACCGAGTCCGCGGTCCCAAATTATATTAGCAACAACACCAAGTGCTCTACCAACAGCAAACAGAACAGTGTAGAAATCGTATTCCTTCAATCCATAATACCACTGAATAACACCGGATTGTGCATCAACATTTGGCCACGGATTCTTTGCTTTACCCTGTTCAAGCAATATCGGCGGAACTACTTTGAAGAGAAGATCGACATAAATGAACAAAGGATCTTTTGGTAAATGCTTCAGGCAGAATTCTCTTTGAGCTTGGTAACGAGGATCTGTTTTTCTAAGAACTGCGTGGCCGAATCCCGGAATTACCTGTCCGCCTTTGAGTGTATCCCAAACGAACTGTTTCATTTCTTCTTCGGTTGGAATCTTTCCGCCCATCTTATCATAAACTCCCTGCAGCCAGCTAAGTACTTCCTGGTTAGCAAGTCCGTGCAATGGACCGGCAAGTCCGTTTGTCATTGCTGAAATTGAATAATATAAATCCGACAATGCACTTGCAACAAGATGACCTGTATGCGCACTAACGTTTCCACTCTCGTGATCACTGTGTAAAATGAAATACATTCTTGCAACATCATCGTAAGGTTTTTTGATTCCCATCATATGTGCAAAGTTGCCGCCGAGATCAAGTTTCGGATCAGATTCAATTATTTGTCCGTTCTTGTATTTCAACCTGTATATAAATGCAGCTATGCCCGGAATCTTTGCGAGAAGCTGTAATCCGTCTTCGAGAGTTGGAATCCAGTAATCATTCTTTTTCAGTTTTCCTGAATTATACTGTTTTACGAATTCTGATTCTCTCTGCATTGCGAGTACTGCAGTCGAAAACATTACCATTGGATGAGAATCAGCAGGCATTGCTTTAAGAATATCGAGCACGTACTTAGGAATTACACTTCTCTTTTTGAATTCTTCCGCAACCTCTTTTACATCAGCTTCAGATGGAATATCTCCAGTTAACAGGAAGTGAAAGAACCCTTCAACGTAAGGCATTTCGCCGCCGGGAACTTTTGGAAGTTTTTCCATTACTTCAGGAATGGTCAATCCTCTGAAACGGATTCCTTCAAATGGATCGAGATATGAAATATCGGTAACAAGACATTTAATATCTCTTGCTCCCCCGATGATCTGACCAATATCAACTTCATCAACTTTTACGTTTCCGAATTCTTTGAGAAGTCTTGTAGTTCGAGGACGCCATTCCTCAATTTTTTTCCCTAGTTTTTCTTTTAGTCCAGACATTTTTCCTCCGGTGATTTTAGTTATAATCCAATGAATGATTGATTAATTAGATAGCTTATAAATTTTTTTATTGATACAAGTTCGGGTTCGATTAGTACCAGAATTGATGAAGTGCGAGTTTTTTGTATAAGAGGTTTCAAGAATACCCCTTGAATGAAAATGTTAAAAAATTCTTTATTTCAATATATCAATAGTTATTGCTATTAATCAAACAAAATTTGTTTGTAGTTATGCGGTGCGTAAACTTTTTTTGCCGGAAACTGTTTCAGAATTACGCTTCCTGTCCAATCAATAGCTTCGATATCACCGTGAATTAAAACAATTTTGTCAGGATTCAAATGCTTTACTAGTGATAATATTTCCTCTCTCTTTGAGTGAGCTGAAAACCGGAAATTCTTTATTTCGCATTTTACCTCGGCTATTGGATGTTGACCTGTAAGCTGAATTTTTTCTCCTCTTTTCGCTTTTGCAATTATGCTGCCCGGAGTTGAAGGATCCATGTATCCAACAGTAAATATTGCTGAATCTTTTTTCTGCAGCCATCTTTTAGCAAGCAGGAATGAGTTCGTGGATTCAAGCATCATTCCGCTGGAAGCCAGAACAATACTCGGAGACTTGAAGAGCTCCTCAAAATCAGTGAGTTCGTTTAAATTCTTTTGCGGAATGTCGGAGAGGATTGTTTCCCTATCTTTTCTATTCACTGTATATCGGTTATAATCATAAATCCTGCTTATCTTATTTCCAATTCCGCCGGTGAATATATCGACGTTTGTAATTTTATTTTTCTGCATTTGCGTCCAGATGACGGAAAGCATCTCCTGTAATTTGCCCAAAGCAAAAACCGGGATAAGTATAGATCCTCCATTATTTATTACTTTGTTAATAGAAAATGAAAATCTGTCTACTTCTTTATCCCAATTGTTGATGGTTGAAGAGTCGGTAGCTCCGTAAGTTGTTTCAGTTAACAGTATATCAATTTTTTCTTTTGGAAGGTGAGCTCCGGAAAGCAGTGATTGAGATGAAAGATTTATATCCCCCGTAAAAAATAATTTTTTGTCATTAAAATCGAATAAAATTCCAGCAGAGCCGATTATGTGTCCCGCATCAAAAAATTCAGCTTGGACTTCCTGACTGCTGTTGAGTGAACTTAAAATAAATTTTTCATTGTATGACTTATAATTTATTGACTTAATAAGTAGATCAACTTCATCACGTGTATAAATTTCGAATTCATTTTTATCAACCTGCCTTTTTAAAATTGAGATGGCATTATGAAGAGTTAGCTCGGCTACTGCCCGTGTCTGCGGAGTTGTGATAATTCTCAGATGAGGAAATTTTTTTATTAAGAAGGGGAGACCATTCAGATGATCCTGGTGAGCGTGTGAAATCAACACATAATCAGTTGGTTTATTTACCAGCAAATCAAACTTGGGAAGAGAATCCAATCCGGTTTTCTGCGGATGCATTCCGCAATCGAGTATAATACCTATTCCGTTGATATTCAGGTAATAGCAGTTTGCACCAATTTCGCCGGCACCGCCGAGTGGAAGAAATTCGATCATTAATACTACTTAATAAATTTGAGGGTAAATCTAAAGAAAAGAATAAAAAGATTACTGATGTAGCACAGACCTGTCTGCCGATAAGCAGGTTATTAATCTGTGCTACAATAAGTTTATTAGAAAAATTATTTTAGAAGAGACATCTTAATTGTCTTAGAATAATTTCCAGCTTGTAGTTTTGCAATATATAATCCGCTTGCAAGATCGCTACCGGAAAAATCAGCTCTGTATGTGCCTGCTGATTGTTCTTCATCAACCAAGGTTGCAACTTCATTTCCAAGAACATCATACACTTTTAACTGAACAAAAGATGCTTCCGGAATACTGTATTCAATTTTGGTGGATGGATTAAATGGGTTAGGATAATTCTGACTTAAATTGAAATCTTGTGGTAAACCGCTGATTTGTTCAACATCACTTGTAAATGGCGTATTCCAGTCGTACCAATCAGCATTTATCGTTCCGCTATTTGGTGGATTTGGATCAGTAGCGGAGACAGTTACGTTTGCACCATTCGTTGCGAGGAAAGAATATGAGACGCTTGTAACTCCATTTACTGTTGTCGTTTCCCGAATTCTTAATGCTTGATAGATTGCACCACCGGGCATTGTCATCTGTCCATGGGCATCGACTATAACATTGATTGATACATTAGAGGTACTAGGCGGTAACCCGGGAATAGTAAAAGTTATAACATATGATTGTGACCAGGAAGTGTTATATGTCATTGGCAATTGCATTTCTATACTGGCCGGATTATTTTTTGAAGTAATTACAATACCCGGAAAAGCACTTGAAGTCATCGCCTGTCCCATATTACTAAGCGCTCCATTAAGTGTCAGGTAAGACCAAATTTCCGCCGGATTACCCTGATATTCTCCCTGGCTATAAGTTGAAATATTCGCACCCGGAAATTCACTTATGTGAGGTGTTGATGCAGGATTTACACTGAGCAGAGTAAAAGTCTCGGTGCTTTGTAATCCTGTGAAATCCCAGTTATTTCCCCCACCGGCTGAACCGATGTTAAAGCTAGTTATATCTGCAGAATGAATTGTTGCAGAGTTACCAACAGCAAAAACATTCGAAACATCGCTGTTTGTGATAGTAATCTGTGCGAATGATGAAATGCTGGCAGCAGCAAAAAGCAGGAAAAGTTTCCTCATAATAAACCTCCTTAAATTTAGATGATAAATTTTATTTAAGTAATATTTTATAGCCCGGGTGAACATAACGAAATCAATTAACACAACACAAGTGTTAGTATCAATCAATTATTTTGATTTAGTATAGGAGATTTTTAATAAGGTACGAGGCAATTGTATAAATTAACGCCAGATCGCATGAGATCTGGCTTTGAAAAACCCACCGACTTATTTCATTAGAATCATCTTTATTGTCTTTGTAAAATTACCGGCTTGCAGTTTTGCAATATACATTCCGCTTGATAGTTCAGCTCTCGAGAAATCTGCACCGTAACTTCCAGCAGATTGTTCTTCATCAACCAAAGTTGCAACTTCATTTCCAAGAATATCATACACTTTTAATTGAACAAAAGAAGCTTCTGAAATGCTGTATTCAATTTTAGTCGAAGGATTAAAAGGATTCGGATAGTTCTGGCTTAAGTTAAACTCCTTTGGCAATCCACTGAGTTGTTTAACATCTGATGCACCACTAAGGCTCAATTGATCGACAAGCGCATAACTTCCAATATTGGATACATCCTCACCAATTAATTCTAACTGAAGCATTAATGAATCTGGTGTATCAGATAACCACGAATAAAAGCTAAATTGGGTATAAGAGGTAGCTGCGGCTTCAATATCAACGTAACCAGTACCAAGTAATAACCCTCCTCCGAAATAATATGCGTATATCGATAATGTGACATCAAATCCATTTGGATGGAACTGGTAGTAACCATTTATCGTTTGGTATCCCTGGCTAACCGGGAAAGTTGAGGTTAGGACAGCGGGAAAAGGAAAACCATTCGCATTCGCAACTTCCAATTTAGCTGCGTATGCACCCTGATATGAATCAGAGGATTTTGAAACTGTTGTCCAGAAAGAAGGAAAATTATTTGTCATCCAGCTTTCTGGTGTGATTTCATCTATCCAGTTTTCAAAACCAGAGTTTGGGATTTGTGCAAAAGAATTAATCCCAATTAATAATAACAGAATGAAAAAAAGATTTGTGTAAATATTCATAGAACCTCCTATGATTTTGGTGATTGAATAAATTTATTTAATCAGGTTCATCTTTATCGAGTTCGAATACTTGTTCGCTTTTAATCTTGCAACATAAAATCCGCTCGCCAGGTTTGAGCCCACAAAATCAGTCTTAAAATTCCCTGCTGGCAATGTCTCACTTACAAGTTCTGCAATTTCATTTCCTATGGCATCGTAGATTCTCAATTCAACGTATGATTCTTCAGGGATGCTAAACTCGATAATGGTTGAAGGATTAAATGGATTAGGATAATTTTGCTTTAAACTGAACTCAATCGGTAGTTCATTTGAAATTGACTCAACACTTACAATACTGAGATTCTCATACCAGTTTATTTCACCATCCAGTGCAGAAGCAGACAGAACATCCATATCTCCGTCATTATCTACATCGCGAGTTAAAACCCAAACAGCTTTTACTGCATCAGTTGAAATTATATGAGTGGTGAAGTTTTCATTGCCATCATTTTCGTACCAGGCAATCTTGTTATCTTCCCGGGATGCTGAAACCACATCTATGTCTGAGTCACCATCGATATCTGCTGCATGCACAGACTGCGCATAATCTGCATCTGTAGTTATAATATGCTCTGAAAAATTTTCATCTCCATCATTTTTGTACCACGCTATTTTATCGCCCGATGCAGAGGCAGATAAGACATCAATGTCTCCATCAGTATCTAAATCAATAGCAAAAACTTGCAACGCTAAATTTGCTGTTGTTGAGATTACGTGTTGGGTAAAATTTTCATTACCGTCATTTTCATACCAGGCAATCTTTGCATCAATAAGAGATGCAGAGAGAACATCGATATCACTATCACCATCAATGTCGATTGCAAATATTGATTGAGGACTTTCTACATTTGATGAAATGGTGTGAGAAGTAAAGTTCTCATTGCCATCATTCTCATACCAGAAGAACCTGTCATCAAAAGCTGAAGCAGCAAGTACGTCTGCATCACCATCTTCATCCATATCTATGGCAAATACTGATGTTCCCTGATCAGCATTTGTTGCAATTATGTGGTAGGTAAAATTCTGATTACCATCATTTTCCATCCAGGCGACTTCATCATCTCTCATCGAAGTTGACAGAACATCCATGTCTCCATCGCTGTCAACATCGAATATATAAACAGATCTTGGTCCATCGGCTTCGGTGGTAATTAATATTTCTGTAAAGTTTTCATTACCGTCGTTTTCATACCAGTAAATTTCATTTGTTACGAAGAGTGCGGCTGCAACATCTTGGTCGCCATCACCATCAATATCCCCGGCATGTATTTCATCAACATTACCTGCATTAAAAGTAATATTATGGGAGGTAAATTGAACCTGTGAGAACAAGTTTGATGTTATGCTTAATACAGTTGTTAATAAAATAGATATAGTCTTCATTGTTTGATCCTTTGGTTTATTTAATCAGCAACATTTTCTTTGTTTGGACAAAGCCATCTGCCCTCAGAGTATAGAAATATATCCCACTGGCAAGACCAGCAGCATTAAAAGTAACTGTGTAAACTCCCTTATCCTTTTCTTCATTGACCAAGTTAGCCACTTCATTTCCGAGAATGTCATATACCTTTAATGTTACATTGCTTCTCTTTGGAATTGAGTACCGAATTGATGTTGCAGGATTAAATGGATTTGGAAAATTTTGTGCAAGGTTATAGCTATCAGGTGAAAGCAACGAACCTTCATCTTCAACATTTGTTGACTGGTTTTTTACAAAGATGGTATCGTCAATTGTTCCATCATTTCCAAGATCAATTAGTATAGTAATTGGTTCACTATTTAAGTCAGACCAATCGGGTACGATTTGATGGGCAGAATTTTGAGCCATAGGAACAGACATGTGAAGAAAGTTTATTCCTTCGTTTATAGAGTTATATCTAACTTGTAAATCATAGTTCATGCTGCTTCCATAATTTTGAAATAGGAGCTCGTTTCGATCTTTCTCTCTAAAATGAATTGAGTCAGAAGAAGAAATTTGAACATTCGTTGCTACAAATACTTTTTCAGCTATAGTGTCCTGCAAAATTATTGTTTCGAAATTTGCATACTTAATATTCTGGTCAGGATTAGTAATGCCAATTCCATTTTCTGTAAATTCAAAAACATCAGTCTCATTATTTTCTGCGTTTGATCTTCTATAATTGTAAATAGTTGAATCTGTGAAAAAGATGGCGTATGATACAGAATCAATAAAGTTATCCAAATGAACGGAGTAATTGTTTTCTGGTAGATCATATCCTATGGGAGGGTGGAAACCACCTGTCAACGGAATGATTGGAACAGCATCTGACATATTGTTAAATGCTATACTATCCTGGTAACCAATTTGTTCACCTGTACCAGACGTGATAACCATTTCTGCATCTGGTGTATTGTAAATTTCTATTCTTGATGAACCAGAGTAATCTGAACTTGACAAATTCATCGAATTTGGTCTCTCAAGTGTTGGTAGTGAAATGTATTCGGAATTGACAGGGTCAAGAAAACAGCTAATTGTACCTGTGCCCCAATTTAAACCAGTGCTATCAGACCAGGTGTTAGCAACAGAATCTATATAAATAAAATTGTTTAGACTGCCAGGTGCATTGCTGTTGAATAATTTTATATTAAAGGTTGATGTATTTCCAATTCTTTCAAGTTTGTAAGGAACTACCGAATGACCACCGGAACCATTATTATTCCAGTAAACTAAGCCACTCGCATCAATATTGTCCATCCCGAGCATTTCTTTAACTTCGCTTAATAATTGACGTGGACTATTATTAAATTTTTGCCTTCGATAATCTCTTGTTTCTTTACCGGATTGATAATTTTGATATATATTAATAATATATCTTGTAGTATCATTTAAACCTACATTAAAGAGATCATCAAAGTTTCCAATTATTTGAACAAGACTTCCCTTGTTATAAAATCCTTGTAAACTGGAGGCAGTAAATCCAGTACAGGAACCAGCCCACCTACCATTTCCTGAAATCCATCTGGTTGTTGCTGCTGAACGATATGTTGAAGGTGGAAAATCCGTGTAACATTGGAATGGTTTAAACATATCTACGAACATTGGCCAATCGGGAAATCTTGAAGAGTTAGCATTATTGAAGGGTGATTGATTTGGATAAGAACTTCCTGTAAAAGGATCATCTCCATTTTGATAATCAAACTGTGTCCACCATGTGGATGGCCATTGATTAAAGCCACAATTACAAAAACTCCATCCATCCTGGTCTGGTTCATATAATTCAAAATCATCGTTCGCATCTATCCTGGAAAGCTGCCAGGGTTTTATTTTAAACTCTTCACTCAAAGCAAACGAATTTGTATCCTCAGATTCTACTATGCGTATTGTAGCTTTTGTGGTCAATAATGTATCAGGTACATCCCACAAATAAATACCCATAGGATCAGAATAGTTAGTATCAATTAAAACATATTCCATCCCGTAGTCGGTTCTGTAGTAAAGATCAACATTACCTAAGGAGTTTTCATAAGCTATTGTATCTACTTCTCCGGCTATTAGTATTTCAGATTCTTCCGGCTGAGTAATTACAAAGGATGTACCTCCGCCATCAAGTTCAAAATTATATGAGGTTTCGGCCACAGAAATAATTCCGCTATCCGGTGGATTGGAACTTGCGGCGAACAAAGCAACCTGTGCACCATTAATTGCCAGGAAAGAATAAGTAACATTCGTAATACCGGTAATTGTCACCGATTCTCTTATTCTAAGTGCTTCATAACTTCCTCCACCGGGTAGAGTCATTGTTCCGTAAGCGTCCACAATAACATTTAGCGAAACACTTTCTGAACCGAATGGTGTACCGTTGAAATAAATTGTTTGCGTATAAGTTTGATTCCACTGTGAGCCGTAGGTCATTGGATTTATATAAGTCTGTCTTGGGGGCTCGTTTTTAATTGTTATTACATCACCGGGGAAAGCACTTACGGTTGTTGCGCTGCCGATATTATTAAAGAAACCATTCAGCGAACCGTATGTCCAAATCTCTGCTTCATAACCTTGTGAGAAACCATCGGTGTGAGTACAAATGGTTGCATTAGGGAAGTCACTGCTGTATGGCGTACTTGATGGGTCAACACTGGAATATTCTGCTTCCAGATTATATTGAAGTGATGTAAAATCCCAAACGTTATTACCTCCGGGTGAGCCTATATCTACAGATGAAGGTAATGTGTCCTGCCTAATAGTTGTTTCGTTACCAACCTCGAATACGGCTTCAACGTCTTCACCCGTTATTGTAATTTGGGCTGAGGTGGTGAAAGAAACCAAAGTAAATAATAGTAAAACACTTTTCATAATATTTCCTTCATTAAATCAAATGATGTTTACGATGTACAGATTGTAATTGCTTATCCATTTTGTCTTTACTCATCCTGAAAAACTCTTAATGCTATCAAAGTCCCTACAACCCAAACTTTGCTCCGGCCCAAAATTGAATATTGTTAAAATCACTGATTAGATTAAAAGTACCGTTAAAATCCAAATAGACATTTGAACTAACAGGCAGCTGATATCCTGCACCGATTACAAAAGTGAATTCAGTTGAAGTTTCACTTACTGATCCTCCTCCGAAACCAAAGACTGACGGGATTTCGACTGTAGTTGAAAAGAAATTCAGTCCTATTTCTCCCATTCCATAAAAACCAACACCCGGAACAAAGAAATATTTTACACCAGCTAGTAGGGGAATAGTACTAAAGTCTACAGCATCTGATTCTGTACCGTAGACTATATAGCCTATCTGGCCAACACCAACAAGTTGAGGAGTAAAAGCCAGCTCAAAAATTGCTGTGCCACCAAATCCTGTGTTTGCTGCATCTCCAAAATCACCCATTGGCAATGAAACAACTAAACCTCCACCTAATGCCATTTTGTTTTGTGCATTTATAGAGATTAAAGCAAAAAAGAAAACGAAAAGAATAGAAATAAATGTTTTCATGTATGTCACTCCTGATTTGTTTGAAATTAATTGTGTATTAAAATTTTTTGGATTTTGATTTCATTATTACTTGGTAAAAAATTCCAGTAAGCCAGTGAGCAAAAGTGTTATCAGCACACCAACTATAATTGCTATTATAATTATGTATCTGGAAACCAGCTTTTCTCTTTTTTGAATTTGTTCCGGACTATCTTCCGTACTGATCTTCTTTTTTTTCAACTAACTAAACAAGATTTTTTTTTGAATTATTACGGAAGCAAAGGTAGATTATTGAAAGGAGGGCGGCTATCTGATTTGTTACAACATTTTGCTGTTTTGTAACAAAATGTAGAAAGTCCTGAAAATAATCTCTTTTATTACTTTTTTTGTCTGGAGGAATACTCTGATGGAACGCAATTAAATTGCTTTACAAATGCTCTGGTGAATTGTGCAGGACTTGAAAAACCAATTTCATAGGCAATTTGTGTTACAGACAACTTTCCTTCGCTCAGTAATTCTGCTGAACGCTTCAGTTTGATTGTTCTGACAAATTCTCCGGGTGGCTGACCTGTAATGGCGATTATCTTACGATGAAGTTGTGTGCGGCTTACAAACATTTCTCTTGCTAATTGTTCGGTGCTGAAATTAGCTCTATCCATATTTTTTTCTATTAATGCCAAAGTCTTTTCCAGGAATTCACTATCGGCTGCACTGAGACTAGATTTTTTATCTGTCAGATTTAGATCTTTGCCGTACTTTTCTCTTAATCGTTTTCTTTGTTCAAGCAAATTTCGAATTCGGGTAAATAATTCTTTTGAATCAAATGGTTTTGTGAGATAGTCATCAGCACCAATTTCGAGACCTTCTATTTTACTTTCAGCAGATGCTTTTGCAGTTAGAAGAATAACCGGAATCTCACTAGTCTGCCATTCGGATTTTATTCTTCTGCAGAATTCCAACCCATCCATTGACGGCATCATCACATCACTGATGATCAGATCGGGTATAATTTCTGCTGCAGTAACCAACCCTTCTTCTCCAGTAGCGGCCAGGGAAATCTTAAAACTATCTTTTAACAATCCTGATAAGTATGTTCTCACATCTTCGGAATCATCAACTATTAAAACAGAAGGATTATGATTTGAATCATTTGAAGTGGATTGCGCCTGCAATACGTTTTGAGTTTGAGGTAATTTTGCAGAACTGGATTTTATCACATCCGGATTTACTGAATTATCAAACTGTTCAATATTTAATTTCTCATCATCATTTAAGTAATCATCACACATCGGAATAAGTAACTTAAATTCGGTTCCTTTTCCTTTTTCACTTTGGACAGATATATCCCATTTGTGTAAGTCAACAAGTTCTTTGACTAATGCTAAACCTACTCCCGATCCACCATAAGATCGTTGAGCAGAATCATCAACCTGGTAGAAGCGATCAAAAATTCTATCAATTTTATCTTTTGGAATGCTAACACCGGTATCTGATATTTTTATTTCTGAAAACTTTTTTTCATCCTTTGTTAACTCATTAACTCCGATAAAAACTTTTCCGCCTTCTGGTGTGAATTTAAAAGCGTTTGCAAGGAGATTGTTAATAATTTTCTCAAACTTGTCCCTGTCGATCCAGCAAGCTATTGTGTCTTCATCACTTTTAAAATTGATTGAAATATTTTTTTGTTCAGCCAATGATTCGAACGACGATAACAATCCTTTTAAAATTACGATTACATCCTCCTGTTTTGCTTTTACAGGAATAGCAGCTTTTTCCAGCTGTGATAATTCGAGCAGTTGATCAATAAGTTTTTTGAGACGGTCGCTGTTTCTTTCAATCAAATTAATATTTTCAGAATAATTGACATTATCCCTTCTGTCTTTCAATTGTTCAAGTGGTCCTTTGATAAGCATAAGAGGAGTTCTGAACTCATGAGAAAGATTTGCGAAGAATCTTGATTTCACCTCTTCGAGTTCTGTTTTTTTCTGTACTTCAAATTCTCTTAATTTTAATTCGTTTCTAAGTTTAGTCCGGTTTAATTCAAAACGTCTTATTCCTAAGAGGCCAAGAAATATTAAAACCACATATAAACCGTAAGCCCATAAAGTTCTCCACCACGGTGGATCAATAGTAATACTTAATGAAGTAACCTGATCATTCCAGATACCATCAGCATTAGTTGATTTAACTTTAAATGTATATTCACCAGGATCAAGATTAGTATATGTTGCAAACCTTCTGTTTCCACTTTCAATCCAGTCCTTATCAAATCCTTCCATCTTATAAGCATATTCTATTGACTGTGAAGAATTATAATCAAGCGCTGCAAACTCAAAAGAGAACACATCCTGATCATGTGGCAGAACTATTTCATCAGTTGTTTGAATACTTTCTTTTAAGAAGGAATTTTCTCCTATTTCAACTGAACGATTAAAGATCTGAAAATCTGTAATCACTACATTCGGCTTATATTTAGAAAGCTTAATCTGTTTAGGGTCGAATATGTTTAATCCTTTTTTACTTCCAAATAGCATAAGCCCGTTTTCAAGTAATAAAGCTGCAGAAGGATTCATTACCTTTCCGTTTAACCCATCTTCAGATGAATAATTTGTAAACTTTTTTGCTTCGACATCGAAATAAGATATTCCGGAACCGGTTCCAAGCCATAAGTTTCCACTTTTATCTTCCAGAATGCTGTTTACAGAATTATCCGGAAGACCTTCATTAACAGTGTAAGAGCTTATTTTAATTTCCAGATCATAATTATCAAACTCAATATTTTTTACAACCAGCATATTAAGTCCACCGGAAGTACCTAACCACAAAATTGTATTGCTATCAGGCTCAGAATTTTTTCTTTTTTTTGATTCAATAATTGTCATTATGTTATTACTAACTAACCCACCTTCTGATGGGTCTCCCTGAGTCCATTTATGAAATTTACCTCCATTCTTGTCTTCAAATAAATTTAGACCTCCTCCCATGGTACCAATCCAGATTCTTCCTAAATCATCCTGCAAAATCGTCCATACGTCCTGATGGCTGATTGCATCCGAGTTAGAAATATCAGTAATCCAAAGATTATAATTGCTGTTAGCAAGATTTATTCTGCCTAGACCTGAACCCCAGAATCCAACCCATAAAAAATTATCATCATCCTGAAAGATTGATTTTACAAAAGGTACTGTTGTGGTATTTTTAATTGGAAATCTTAAGACCCACTCTTTCAAATAATTATCTTTCAGATTGTATTCAATTAAACCCTGTCCAAATGTGCCTATCCACAAAGATTTTTTATAATCTTCAATCATGCTCCATGCATTAATATTTTGAAGTGCTCTCGGACTTTTTGTTTTCAGATTTCCATTTACTTCCTGCAAGCCAATTGCACCATTTGAAAAACCAAACCATATATCATCATTTTTATTCTGATAAATTGCGTTAAGATCTCTTTTATTATTCAAGGTTTTTAGGTAGTAAGACTGTACAGAATTAAATAATGAGTTAAATTTTAAACTCTTTGCAGGTAAGAAACTTATTCCATTTTCTGTTGCTAGCCAGAGAACCCCCGAGCGATCTTTCAGAATTTTATTTATCTGATTATCGATGATGGTATTAGGATCATTTTCGTCATGGATAAAACGAAGAGATTCACCTGAAGTTAAATTCATTCTAACCAGACCACTATAAGTATCAATCCACAATATATTTTCATTGCCCACCTTCTCTTCAATTACAGTACTGGCTCCTGCACCGAACTGCAGACGATCAGGATTTGGAATGTCAATTCTTCTAAATGAATCTGAATCAGAATTATATTCTGTAAGACCTTCAGGAGTACCAACCCAGAAAATATTCGGACGACTTTCTGATACAGAAAGGTTATAAATCTGACTGTTGGTTAAACTATTCGGGTTGTTTTTTTCAGAGAAGAATTTTTTGAATCCATCATCTGGTTGGTCTGGATTAAATTTATTCAATCCATTATATGTGCCGATCAGGATATTACCGTTTTTATCTTCACTGATTGATCTGACAGTGGTATGTGATAAACTTGAAGGAATGTTTTTTTCCCATCTGTAATTTTTTGCTTCTCTGGTGTCAGGATTAAATTTGAACACACCTCTTGATCTTGTTCCAATCCAGAGATATCCTTTTTGATCTTCAAATAATGCTGTTATGCTGCAATACTTTTTATTTTCACCAGCAAAATCCCAGCGCGTAAATTTTTCATTCATAGAATCATACTGATTTAGAATTCCATCAGCCGTTCCAACCCAGATGTTACCCGTTTTGTCTTCCAATAAAGACCAGACAACATTACTTGAAAGACTATTTGGATCAGCTGGATTATGACGAAAGATTATAAAGTTGTATCCGTCAAAACGATTTAGCCCATCTTCTGTTCCGAACCAGATAAAGCCGGTCTTATCCTGAATTAGTGTATTTACATCATTGTTAGAGAGGCCATCCTCAACTGTTAAACGGTTAAACCGTAGTGATTGAGCAAAGTTATACTGTTGAGTACACCCTAGAAATAAAATCAGAAAAAATATTATATAATTGCGATGAGATATTGCCATATTTCAAATATAAGTAACCAGATGGTTTAAGCAAATATTTTTTGCTATATGAAGTAGTTTGATGGGTGAATAAATGGTTGAAGGGATAGTCTTCGTTGATTAAGCAAAAATATCATTGCTTGACAGCCCAGATTACATCTGCAAGTGTCTGATGCTCAGGTTCGAGGTTGAACTTAAGAAGAAAATGTGGATTGAAACCATGCATATATTTTTCGATTCTATCTTTGAGCCAGGAAATTTCTGCCTTGAGTTTCCAGTGCTCACCATCAGATGAATATAAAACTATAAACAGTCTGTTCTTTAAATGCTTTCTCTGCTGTTGAGATTGGTGTTTGTATAGCCAGCGAATAAGCTCTTCTGTTTTCTTTATTGCCCCATCAATATTATATGGAAAATTTTTCGGGAAAACCAGAAGTCTTGTGATCGAATGTAACTCCGTCAATAGTGAAGTCAACAAGTCTGTCTTTTTCATCCAGTGCTGGTTTAACACTTGGCAAAGAGCAGAATATTTTTTCAACTGCGTGTGCAGACCAAAAATTATACCATCGGTTCAAGGCGTAGTTGGCTATGTTTTTATTTTCTTTGTCCTTGCTGAATCTTTTTTCTGTTTCTTTCAGGACATCATCGAACGAAGAAATTCCGTAAACATAATTTGTAAGCCTATCAAAGTAATCGTCCTGTTTTCTTCCCCATTTGTATGGATACGTTAATCTTTTCTTTAATTCTTTCTCGATCTGGACGAGTTCAGATTGCATTACTTTGTTTCAATCAATTTTTTTGAAGACCATTAATTCTTTTTCATCTTCAAACAAATGCAAACTCATCTTTTCAATTTTATATCTGTTCACTTCAATCAGGCTAGCTAAGAATCTCTGTTCAAGATTACCGGGACAAGCCATCTCTGTGGTTATGATTTTAGAAAACAAAATTTTTTCTTCATCTATTTCAACACTGCCATTTAAAACATTACATCCTGTATTTCCGTGAACTCTTTCATCTTCTACATAAATTTCCAGCACAGGTAAAATTCTGACCGTCTCATCAATGATTACTTTTTTACCTTCAATTGATTCCAGAGCCCAGATATCGTGCAAGCGCATTACATCTATTTTTTCCGTTTCTTTTGTTGAACAAGTAAAACTTAATAATACAATCAGCAGGAAAAGAAAAAGCTGTATTCTCATTTAATACCTTATTTCTGAAATAAAAAAATGTATTCATGCTTAAATATATAAAAGCCTCCTGCGAGAGCTCTGTAACGCCACAATTCTTTCTGGTTCCGCTTTGCTGTTGTCTGATCAAAGTTTTTTATGATGGTTGATTTTAATTTAAAGCCTTTGTTAATCATCACCTGCATCACATAAAATCCAAGAGGTATCCACTCGCCGGCCGAATACTTATCGCCAATAACAACAGCACAGTATCTTCCTTTATCAAGAAAAGAGTAAGTGTTGTCAACAACTTCCCTGTACATCTTTAAAAAATCTTCAGTTGATTTTGCGTTGGACAGATCACTTCGGTTATTGCTGAATTTAATTATATCCCAGTACGGAGGATGAAGAATTAAAAACTGAAACGATTTCACTTTTAATTTTTTCAATTTTGGTTGAAGAGCAATTGTCCTGCTGTCACCGGAAATAATTTCAGTTTGTATTCCGAGATTGTTTTTCTCTTTTCTGATTCTATCTTTTGTGGCAACAGCAACTTGCTTATTCAACTCAATTCCAAGACCATTCCTTCCAAGACGCTGACATTCGATGAGAGTTGTACCGCTGCCAAGAAATGGATCCAGAATCCATTCACCCTTTTTAGTAAATCTTCGCAGCAATTGATTGGGAATTTGCGGAATAAAATTTCCCCAGTAATCTGCTTTATGAACCCCGGATGAATCACGTTTATCGAAAATCCAGAGACTATCGGTAATCAGATCATCATATTCTTTCCAGCGATTAAGATTAAGATCATTAATCTTTCCTTCTCTTTGAACAGACAGGCTTTTAATTAATCTGTTCAGATAATACTTTGTTCTTTCAATTGTTCTTGTTTCGAGAATTTGTTTTAGTTCTTTAAGAAGAAAATTTTTACCGATTGATTGGTCAGTTTCATTAAAACTATAAATGATTGCGTCCCCGTTAAAATCATCTATTTCTGAAGAAATCTTTCGGACTAAATTTTTTATTTCGTCAAGATTATCCCGCACTAGAATTTTGTCAAGTGTTGATAAAATTTTCATTGTAGATTAGACTTCACTTTCGAATTTCTTTTTAACTAGTTCGGCGATAATCTTCCCAATACTCAGCGAGGCAGTTGCAGCCGGGGATGGTGCATTCAAGACATGGACCATTTTCTTTGCTTCAACAATTCTGAAATCATCAACAAGTTTTCCATCGGGTTCAAGAGCTTGTGCGCGAACACCAGCACCGCCAGACTCGATATCCTCTTCCTGTATTTCAGGAATTAATTTTTGCAGAGCCTTTACAAAAGCTTTCTTACTAAATGAACGATAAAATTCACCGAATCCCATCTTATAATATTTCGAAGCCATCTTCCAGAATCCTGTGTAAAAAAACATTTGTGATACATCAGCAGCAGAAAAATCTTTTTTTGAATATCCTTCTCTTTTAAAAGCGAGAACAGCATTCGGACCCGCTTCAACTCCACCTTTCATCATTCTTGTAAAATGTACTCCCAAAAACGGAAATCGCGGATCAGGGACAGGGTAAATTAAATGTTTTACTAAATATTCTTTCTCTTTCTTTAGTTTGTAATATTCTCCACGGAAAGGAACTATCTGCAAACCCGGATTTACTCCGCAGAGTTTAGCAATCCGATCTGAATATAATCCTCCGCAGTTAACGAGAAATTTCGACTTGTATTCTCCTTTATTAGTTGACACGATAAGTTCCGATCCTGAAATTCTCAGCGAAAGAAATTTACAATCGGTTTCAATCTTGCCTCCCATCGACAAAAATATTTTGGCATATTCATTTGTCACTTTTGAGTAATCAACTATCCCGGTTTGTGGAACGAATAATCCGGCAATTCCATCAGCGTGAGGCTCATGCTTTTTTATTTCATTCGCACTAAGTTTTTTAATTCCTTTTAAACCGTTTGCAACACCTCGATTGTAAAGCTCATCAAGTGTGTCGAGTTCGCTATCCGAAGTTGCAACAACTACTTTACCGCATTTTTCGTGAGGGATATTATTTTCTTCACAAAATTTGTAGAGTAATTCGCGTCCCTCAGTGCAGTTTTTTGCTTTTAATGAACCGGGCTTGTAATATAAGCCTGAATGAATAACTCCGCTGTTATTTCCGGTTTGGTGAGACGCAAGTCTATTTTCTGATTCTATCAGCAAAATATTAGATTTTGAATTCTTTTGGAGGGAAAGTGCTGTTGCTGTCCCGATTATCCCGCCGCCAATTACTATTATATTGAAACTTTTTTCATTCATTATTTGTTAGTTCAATTATCACTGAAATATCTTGCGCTTTTGAAATATATGTCGTAACATAGAAATGTAAAATCATTAAGTCATATCCACGACTATATTTTCATAAAATTTGAAGCAGATGGACTTTAAATTAATCATGATTGAAAATTTAGATAATTTAATACACATAACAATCAAGGTAAGTTATGAACAGTAAGCAAAAATCTGTAATCTTAATTGCTTTAATATTAATTGCAGCTGCAATTGCTTGGTGGCTGATCAGCGGCGGGGATATGTTATCCAAGGACGGAATTTGGATTGAACAAGAACTTTCTGAATTGGATAAAGCTTTAGGATTGGAGCCTCAAAAAGTTTTTCAGGAGAAGTTCATACTTGGTCTTTTACCGCACACGGCAGTTTTCTCGGGAGCGGTATTACTTATTTCTGTAGTTTTATTTTTCATATTCAAAACAAAAAAATAAAGGAGAAAAAATGAAAACGATAATAAAAACAATAATATTTCTGCTTGTTGCATTTGCTTTTACCTTCGGTCAAGGCTTTAAAGTAAAGGCAATAGGCGAACAAACGTTTAACTTTGAAGACAAGAGAAACCAGTTGAAGTTTTTCAGCACTACGCCTCTTGAAGATATAACAGGCATTTCCAACGCTGTAAAAGGAAAGGTTACTTTAAACGTCAACGATGTTAAAACGATGAAAGGTTCTATAAGCATTCCGGTATCATCACTGAAAACGGCGATTGATTTGAGAGACGAACATCTCCAGAGAGCGAAAACTGGCTGGATGCTGCTAATTATCCGGAAATCACTTTTACCATTAAAAGTGTAAGTGATATAAAATCTACAGCAGATAATAAAATTGAAGCAAAAGTAACCGGCGACTTTACAACTCACGGTGTAACTAAAGAGGTTGTTGCTGATGTTTCCATGACATATCTGGATGCCAGCGAACAAACAGCACAATTTGCCCCGGGTGATTTATTAGGTGTGCAAGCTAAGTTCAACATATCATTATCGGACTTTGACGTCGAGAATATGATCGTTGGGCAGAAAGTTGCTGACAACATTGAAATCACAGCAACACTCCGCGGCTCAAACGCAAAATAATCTTAAATAAATTTTATTTATAAAAATCCGTAGTCTGAAAAAGATTACGGATTTTTTATTTGCTTATATTTCGTATGAAAATTCAATTCTATACATGAAAAAAGTTATTACAATATTCGGCAGCGCAAAACCGGTTAACAACGATGAACAATATCTCACAGCGTACGATCTTTCAAAGAAACTAGCACAAAACGGTTTTGATATCTGCACAGGCGGATTTAATGGAATTATGGAAGCTGCCTCCAGAGGTGCAGTTGAAGGAGGCGGAGAAGCGATCGGTGTTACGGTTAATTTATGGGGTGGAAAGACTAACAGGTTTGTAACAAAAGAAATTGCTTGTAATTCTTTGTTTGAAAGAATTAATAAACTTATTGAGGTGGGTGATGGTTTTGTTGTTTTGCAGGGAGGGACAGGAACTTTGTTAGAACTTGCTGCAGTATGGGAATATATTAATAAAGATATGATGAAACCAAAACCCGTTGCTTGTCACTCTTCAATATGGAAATCGATAGTTGCAGAGATGAACCATCAAATGCAGCTTGAAAGAAGAAGCATTGATATTGTCAGACCATTAAATACAATTGATGAGATAGTAGAATACCTCAGCCAACAACTAAGATGATTGTTTCCAAAACTTATTCCGAATTCTAAATCTTGCTCGCGATAGAAAATTTTATTCGTTTCGGTTTGACCAGTTTTTCAAAATCACTAAAACTCATCTTAATCAACTCAGTATGGTTGCATGCATTGAATGCTATTTCTTCGTCTTCGGCTAAAGTTTCAGCAACGTAAACATCCATTCCATAAATGTTACCAAATGGGGGCATTGCACCAACCTCGCAGTCAGGAAACTTATCCATAAACTCCTGTTCGTAAGCAAGCCTGACCTCATTTACTCCGAGAGAGGATTTCAAATTGTCAAAACTTACTTTGTATGAAGCAGGCAGAACAGCCATTGCCATCTTCCCGTCAATTTTTATGATAACAGTTTTAGCGAGATCTTTTCCCGGAATGTGTGCAATTGCAGCAATCTCCTGTGCAGTGTATGCAGATGAATGCTGAATTGAAATATATTTCACTTTATTCTCATCAAGGAAAGCTTTTAGTTTTTTCGAAGGCATAGATTCCTCCTAAATTTTAATTATTGTTTTGCCCGGGACGTGCGATAACAATTATGAAACAAGAGGATTGCTTATCCAAAAATTATCTCACGTCCTGAATTTGTATTTATACTGGTTCTATTTTGATAATAAGTTACTATGAGATTTCGTCCGCTAATTCCAGAAATCTTTTATAAGGAATTGCAGATAAACTCTCTGCCTGGAAAGCTCCGTTCGATAAACTTATCATTGAAACCTTCGCAGCTGTTTCCTCATCCGGCGCTTCATAAATATCAAGAAAATCATAATGACCGAGCAGTGCGTAATGTGCTATGAATTTAACCTCCGGACATTTGTGTTTTACCTGGTCAAGCCAATGTCTGCCAAGCTTTGCGCGGTCTTTCATCTGCTTTGAAGATTCCGGGGAGAGTTTTGTCAGCATTACATAAGTTTTCATTGCTTAATCCTTTCCGAATTATTTTTGGTTTCGATTTAAATTAAGCATACCACCTAAACTTTTACAGTTTAAGTTGTAATCCTTATTGAAATGTAATAAGTGAAAAGATAAATATCAAAGCCAACAAAGAACTTATCAGTTGGTAATTAGCAAATGATATTTGAAAATAACAGCAGGAATCTTAAAAAACATATTTAATTGCTACGAAACCACCGATCAGTAAAACCGTAAATGCAATTGCAAGCCAATTAAAATATTTATCAATAAATAATTTTATCTGAGGCCCGAATTTCCAGATCAGTGCAGCCACCAAATAGAAACGTGCGCCACGACTTATGATGGATGCCACAATAAACATCACAAGATCAATATTAAAAGCGCCAGATGAAATGGTTATCACCTTATATGGCAGAGGTGTGAATCCCGCAGTGAAAATAATCCAGAAATCATATTCAACATACAACTTTTGAATTTCATAAAACGCTTGAGGTGTAAAGCTAGGAATATTGTTGAAGAAAAAATTTGCAATTCCCGTGAACTCGTTAGTTGGTGTCCACCACAAGTAATGTCCAATAGCGTAACCGAAAAGTGCACCTAGAACTGAACCAACCAGACAAACAAATGCAAACTTAAAAGCCTTTTGTGTGTTGCCGAGAACAAGCGCAATAAGTAAAGCATCTGGTGGAATTGGAAAAAAAGAAGATTCAGTAAATGCCAAAATGAAAAGAGCTGCAGTGCCATATTTGGTTTTTGACCAGTGAAGAACCCAGTCGTAAAGATTTCTCAGAAGTTTCATTAATTCGCTTTCAATAAGGCGCAAAGTTAGCTAAATGGGGCTTTCCCGAAAATGTTTTTGGCTTAATAATTGAAAATATTGGGCAGCTTAACTATTCATCAACAATTTGATGATTTGAGTTTTGCTAAGAAATATTATTTATAAAATTCACTAAATAATTAAGGAGAAAACAAATGAAAATGGTGAGTCGTGCAATTATTTTATTCGTAGTATTTGGATTTACTTCGATGGTGGCTCAAGTAAATTCTAACTACGATGGACCAAAACCAGAAGTTCGGGCAGGAGCTAAATCTCTGGTATTCCAGTATACACCATTTCAAAGCAATCTTGAACCCGTTTATGTTGGTACTGTCAGCGTACCTGATGAAGCATTTTCAAGTGCAGACTTGATGGGTGCTGGTTTCCGTTACTTTATTACAAATCAAATAGCACTTGGATTAGGACTGAGTTTCGGAACTTCCTCAAGCACATTGGAATCTGAAACTGGGAAATCGGAATCCTCAATGACGGTATTTGGAGTCGGCATCGATGCAAATTATCATCTGACTTCACTCTATGGTGTATCACCTTATGTTGGAATTAATGTTAATTTCAGTTCACTTTCAGGAACTGATGAGTTCACACCTGATGGAGGAGCAACTGAAACAACGGATTATTCCGGAAGCGGATTTGGTGCTGCAGCTCAGTTTGGTTTTGATTGGTATTTTACCGAAGGGTTATCACTCGGTGGTAAATATGCTCTCGGATTCAGAAGTCTTGGTGAACCGGAAGTAACAAGCGAAGGTGAAACTGAAAAAGGTCCAAGCAGCACAGCATTCGGTATAAGCACTTTCAGTGTAATATTAAATGTTCATTTCTAATAATTTTGAATAACAATAATCCTCCGGGAAAACTATTCCGGAGGATTTTTTTATTAAAATGATATCGTTACTCATCTATTTATCAAGTGTGATGCAGGTAACTTGTAACCGGATAATATTAAAATAAGCTTGCTTATTTGATACTCGTCCATATAGATTTGGCGGACTTTTTTAAACTCTATTATTCACAAATAAAAAAGGATCTAAAAATGAAAAAATTCACTTTTGCACTTTTTACTTTGATACTTGTAAGTAGCATTTCAATTTTTGGACAGAATTTTGCAAAAAAAGGAGTCTGGGAATTTGGAGGCGGTATCGGATTCTCTAGTACAACATTTGTTTCTAACGGAGAAAGCGGAGATGATGTACTCACTACTTTTACTTTTGAACCATATGTTGGATGGTTTGTGATAAACGGCCTTGAATTAGGGCTTATTCCTTCCTACCAGACTGCTAGCCTTGGTGATTATTCTGAGAATTCCTTTGGAATTTATTTTGCTCCAGCCTGGAATTTTGATTTGCAAAGCCAGCTTTTTCCATTCATTGAGGGAAGAATTGGATACAACACTGTTACAGCTGATAATGGTGAAGACAGTCAAACTCTAAGTGGTCTGGCCTATGGAGCAAGAGGAGGTTTGAAATATCAACTTGGAAATAGTGCCCTTGTCAATTTCAGTCTAGGATATAATATGACTACTTTAAATCCAGAAGATTGGGATGGTGACAGGAACGGAACTAATAATTTTGATGTAATGGTTGGTTTTACTGTATTCTTGGGTAAATAATTTTATTTTATTGAAATTTATTTGATCCCGCTGTAACAGGCGGGATTTTTTATTTTCTACGATGCGTCAGTATTTTAATGCTTAAAATTTTTTAAGGTAATAATGAAATTCAATCGTAGTGCAGGTATTCTGCTTCACCCAACCTCTCTTCCCGGAAATTTCGGAATTGGTGACCTTGGCAACGAAGCTTTTAAGTTTATTGATTTTCTAAAAGATGCCGGACAAACTCTCTGGCAGACATTTCCGCTTGGTCCAACTGGGTATGGTGATTCTCCGTATCAATGCTTTTCTGCATTTGCCGGAAATCCGCTTCTTGTCAGTCCTGAAAAATTAATGGAAGATAATTTTCTTACAGAAGATGACCTGAAAAATCCAACGCAATCCGATCCAAAGAAAATTGATTACGGACAAGTTATAGAATTCAAAAAATCACTTTTGAAAAAAGCTTACAACAATTTCAAAAACAATTCTGCTGCTGTAAAGGAAGACTTTCAAAAGTTCTGTGAAGCGCAGAATGAGTGGCTTGAAGATTTCGCACTGTTTATGGCTTGCAAAGATCATCACGGCGGTGCAGTTTGGAGCAGCTGGGAAAAAGGTCTCGTTCACAGGGATAAAAAAGTTTTAGCAGAGTGGACGAAAAAACTTACTGATGAAATTGAATATCATAAATTTATTCAGTTTATATTCTTCAAACAGTGGAATTCATTAAGAAAGTATGCAAACAAAAAAGGGATTAAGATCATCGGTGATATGCCAATCTTCATTGCGTACGACAGTTCGGATCTCTGGTCGAATAAAAAACTTTTTACTGTTGATGAAGAAGGAAGTTTAACTTTTATTGCAGGCGTCCCACCAGATTATTTTAGCGAAACCGGACAGCTGTGGGGAAATCCTCTTTACAAATGGGATGAAATGGAAAAAGATGATTTCCTTTGGTGGCGAAAAAGATTTTCCAGCTTGTTTGATCTTGTGGATATTGTTCGGATAGATCACTTCCGCGGGTTTGAAGCTTACTGGAAAATTCCCGGCGGAGAAAAAACTGCGATAAATGGAAAATGGGTAAAAGCACCCGGTGAAAAATTATTCAGCACTTTAAATAAATATTTGGGTGAACTTCCAATTCTTGCCGAAGATCTTGGAGTCATAACGCCTCCGGTGGAAGCTCTTCGTGATAATTTTGGCTTTCCGGGGATGAAGGTTTTACAGTTTGCATTCGGAACAAATATGGAAACGAAATTTCTTCCACACAACTTCGTACCGAATTGTGTGGTTTATACAGGCACACACGATAACGACACAACTCGTGCTTATTTCGAAAAGGAAAAATCAAATAATGGAAAGAATGATATTTTTGAACATGCACAAGTGTACTTAAATTATTTCGGTGAAGATATTTTATCCGAACTCATTCGTATAGCTTATGCATCAGTTGCAAACATTGTAATTATCCCGATGCAGGACATTTTAAAACTGGGAACCGAAGCGAGGATGAATTTCCCAAGCACTACAGGCGGTAACTGGAGCTGGAGATTTACGTGGGATCAAATAGGTGAAAGTCTTTCCAAGCATTATTTCGGATTGACTCAACTTTATGAACGCCCTCCAAAACCTAAAAAAGTAGAAAATATTGATGTTGAGGAAGCATAATTACCCTGATTATCAATATGAATTTCTGAATCTTTATACTAATTATTGTATCAAATAACCGTAAAAATATTTTAGATAACCCAAAAACAGGAGACCTGGTTTGAAACAGATATTGGCACTTTTAGTTCTTTTAGTATTTTTATTTACTTCTTGTAACAACGGTCAGTCAGCTTCAACGACCGGAAATCTTAACTGGACGAGCAATCTTGAAAAAGCTATTGAACAGGCAAAGAAAGAAAACAAAGCTGTGCTTGTTAATTTCACTGGCAGCGACTGGTGCATCTGGTGTAAGAGATTAAGTGCGGAAGTTTTTCAGCAGAAAGAATTTGAAACATATGCAAAGGATAACTTAGTGTTGGTTATGCTTGACTTCCCGAAAAACATTGAACAGTCACAGGAAACTAAATCATACAATAATATGCTCGCACAGAAATACGGCATTCAGGGATTTCCAACTATTTTGTTAATTGACGGTCAGGGCAAGCTTGTAGCTCAGACAGGTTACCAACCAGGTGGTGCTGTTAAATACGTTGAACATATAAAATCTTTTCTATAAAAATTTTGAAGGCGATCGAAAGGTCGCCTTTTTTGTTTTATAGTCCACTTCTTCCTTCTGTAATCCTGCATAAAAATGGGATTTCATGCATTCCCCATTGTTTTCCATGCAGATGGAAATTGATCCTTTCCTTTTAATGCCTTGTAAGCAAATGATTTAACAAATTGACTGGTATTGGCACAATACTTATTTATTCAAATTCAGATAATGAGAGGATTTGGGAAAATAAATAATCATTTACAATCATTTTACAGGAGTTCTAAAATGAAAAAACAAAGCAACCTTCACCGGTATATTATGGCATTCTTTGCTTTGATGATGCTGGCATTGTTCGTCAGATGCCAGGATGAAATGGTGGTTGATCCGGATGATACCGAACCAACAACTGACCGCGCAGCATTAGAAAAAATTGTTGATGAAGATTCTTCACTTACTTCTTTCGATTACAATTATGATGAAGAAGGAGTGATGGATTTTTTAGGTAAAGTCAGTGCGGAGATTTATCCGTTCCGCGTTGGTCAGAAGATGCGCTTAATAAACAGAACGCTGAGCATAGATTTTCAGGATACCGTCGCATACGGAACACTTACAAAAACTTTTGAAGGCTTATTACTAATTGCTGCTTCCTACGATTCAAATGCTACCGAGCCCGATACCTTAATTAAGAAACCATTCACTGCAGTTGTTACACAGAATCTGATATTCAAGAAAATTAATAATACACCGTACCCGCGTAAAAACTGGATACTCGCTGCAATATCTCTTCCTGAAGGTGGAACACAAAGTCCGAATATTGACATTACTAAAACAACTATCTTTTTATCTAACGGAGATACTCTCGTAATAGATTCCCCGAATGATTATTATCTGCGAAGAGGCTGGGGCTGGTGGCACAATATTCCATTCATCGGTCGGGGAGATTCAGCAACCATTCGTGTTGAAGTATATAGTGCCTTTGAAGAAGATGATTTTGTTTCACTTACGTGGGGAGCCAACAGGTGGATTAAGCACAGAGTAAAAAAATTATTTGATTTGGTTTCTTCAACTCCAAATGGAAACGGTTTCGACAAAGTATATGAGCAAACATTCACGACGCACCAATGGCCGGGATTTTATCATGCAATTATAAATGCCCTGCCCAAGCAGGTCATAAAAGATGACGCAGCACCTGTGGAAACCGAATCCTGGGGAATACCGTATTTCGTTCATCCATAATTTGAATAAGAATTGATTAAGAGGAATTGAGCTTCCCTGCACACGTCCTCTCCACATCCCCCTCCTTTTAACGCGGGAGGGGGAGACTTTTTTGCAGGGAGAAGTTAAATAAAAATCGGATTGCTATTAAAAAGTTTCAAACATAAATTTTAACTGTTATGAAAAAGTTATTTACATATTCATTAATCCTTAGCAGTATTTTTCTGCTGGTAAGCTGTGATAAGCCTGCACCGACTCAACTTATTGACGATACATCAGATGATTTTGAAGTTGAATTGCTTAACAAAGACCTTGATGATCAAAATGTAATAAGTGGAGTTGATACCTCAGGAATAACGCAAAATCTTACTGGGATAACAAACCTGATTTCCGTAAGCGGGATAAAAATAACAAGCAGAAATAATACTGATGAATTTTCACTTGCACAGGCTATGTTTTTTGACAAATCGAAACCTATTAATTATTCTGATGGAAGACTGCTTGCATATAAAACTATAATCCCCGGAACTATCAAATTCAATGGTACGGAATCCCATATTGTTCCTTATAAAATAAGATACAGAGATAATGGAATTCCTATGGACACGCTGATTGGATTTAAATACGTGCTTTATAATATCTTCGGTGGCTATCCGGATCCTTTCTACTTTAGTTATAATTCCAGCGTCAGTTTTGAATTTGATCCTATTCTGCCCGGAGAGAATATTTCTTTCACAATCCTTACACCTCCTGAGATTATTGGTAGTGTAACTCTCAATGGAAACAGAATTAATAAAAATCTTGCTGCCAAATTAAATTGGAACAGCAGCGGTGTCGGGAAAGTTACTATGGTTATCAGTCTGATGCGTCCGGGTCAGCTTCAATCAATTCCTGTCTACAGGTTGAAAACGCGGGATGATGGAGAAATGAATATCCCCGCCCGGTTTCTTAACGAACTTCCTTTGGAACGATTTGAAAGGATTGTTTTTACTTTCGTACGGAGTTATGAGAATTATCGCGGCAGCGGCAGCAACGAATTACTGGTTTCTTCACAAAGCATTCACAGCATAGTTATAGATATTCCTTGAGATATATTCACATAATTCTTATATCGGTAATGATGTTGAATTCAAAAATATTATCCCAGAATTCATTCGGGTTGAACGGTTATTGGGGGATGCCTGAATCATTTACAACTCCTTACTATAATTATGAGAGTAATGTTTCAAACTACTCTTCATTAAAAGACTGGGGCATATCATTACAGTACGGAGCTGAATTCTCCAGAAAATCAATTTCACCAATGCCGGATGATCTTGCAACAGATAATTCGGAAATAGAAATAAATACGAATCTCTACCTGCTTGCACTGGCAAAGAGGATAGGAAATCACATTTTATCAATACGCTATACACCGGGTTATCAGAAAGAGTTTTTGTTTGCAACCGGAGAGTCTATAATTATTAATGATACAACAACTCAATCGTTGGAAGCAAATTATAAGTATAGGGAATTATTCGGATTGGGTTATTCGTATTCATTTAATGAGCAATTCAGTGCAGGATTTACGTTTCGTTTTTTCAATCAGGATTTTAATCGTGAAATTGTCAAACCTGTATTCGGAGATACGTTATATCTTGTTCGCGAATCTTTAGGCGAAGAAGTTAACTACTGGAAAGCAGATATTGGCGTTAATTATATTTTGAATGATAATTTTTTGTTCAGACTTTCATCTGTAAATCTGATGAATTTTGGTGATGAGCCGGATGCCGAAGAGTTTCAGGGATTTGAAATGAAGCAAGATATAGCTGCGATAATATCTGCAAGCTACCAACCCGATGAATATTTTAATCTTCACGCGATTTATGAGACTTCCAGTTCATTTCAATTAGGTATGACAGGCTTTGCAAATCAATTTGTTTATGGACTAACAGCATTTCACGACAAATATCAGGAACCTTTTATTGCGGGAATTATCCCTGCTTTGGGTTACAGAACCGATCTGTTTGAAATTCTTTTAAGCGGAGTAAAATATTTTTCAGAAAGAAATTCCAATGCAAGCTTCTCAAAATTCTCTGAAGAGGGAATTCACAACATCATGAATAATCGATATAGTTTCGACAAAGTAGTTCTCTCACTTTCAGTTAATATCAGCGGCACACCTGAACGGAAAGTTGAGTTGATTGATGTTGAAATAGTAAAAGAAATTTATCCTGCTTTTTTTGATAAGTATGTCGATGAGCCATTTGCATTCGGAAAAGTTGTGAACATTTCTAATGAAACCGTCAGCGTTACTCCTTCTGTAAGGATTGAAGGAATAAACGAAGAAAGAATTCAGTCGCCTCCGCAGTTGATTCCGCCGGGAGATACTGTGACAGTTCCGTTTTACATGATAATTCCGGAAAAAATTATAGTCGAGAAAACTGTTTTATCTTATGCTGATTTTTATGTAACAGCATCGGCAAATGAACCGGATGACCAGATGCAGAAAGCATCATTAATTAATAGTATGAATTCCTGGGATGGAAATGTTGCTAATCTTCGTTATTTCATATTCAGGGATCCGGAGTTCTCGATCAATTTTTCAAAAAATATTTTAAGCGATTACAAGACGTTACTGGATACCTTACCCGGCGTGCTCGCACCTTTTAACAAAGCTAAATTATTGTTTAATAATTTTGTTAAAAACCTTGTGTATACCGCCGATCCCAGAGCAACTGCAGAGTATGTTCAGTTCCCGAAGCAAACAATCGAGCTTAAAGGTGGCGACTGTGATGATTTAAGTGTTGCTTACTGCTCATTGTTGGAAAGTGTTGGTGTGCAAACAGCGCTCGTCGATTACAAAACAAATGGCGAGGTAAGACATGTCAATGTTCTTTTCAACACAAATCTCTCTCCACAGCAAGCACAGCTTATAACCAATAATGATTCAAAATATTTTATCAGAAGTGATTCTAATGGTAAACAGGAAGTCTGGATACCGCTTGAGACTACTTCTCTGACCAATTTTGATGAGGCCTGGAATACAGGCGTTAAAAAATTTAATGCTGAAGCTATTGAAGAGCTTGGTATATCAACCGGTAAAGTTCAAATAATAGATGTTTATTAAAGGAGAAGGTAAAATGATAAATGAAATAAAATCCCGTTTTATTATGAAAATTTTTTTACTATCAATTTTGTTCCTATCCTCTACACTTGCACAACAATTTAGTGCAGTAAATATCAAAGGAGATGTAAAGTACCGGACTGCAATATCCGAAGAGTGGAATGTGTTGAAAGAAGAATTCAGCTTGGAGCCAACCGACTTTGTAATAACAGGCGAAAGATCCTCTGTCCAAATAAAAAGAGCGGAGCAGATATTTAGTCTGGGAGAGCTTTCAGCGGTTGCATTGTCCAGTATCAAGCTAATGAGTACTGATGAACTTCTACTAGCGCTTGCGATGGAAGATATGATCAACGCGCCCAAAACAAATGGCAAAAATAACTCCAGCAACACAGCGGTTTATGGAGATAAAGAGGGAGAAGGAAAAAATTTGGATTTGAAGGATGATAATTTTGGAATTAAAAGATTAAACGGTGCGGTTCAATTAGCAAAAAACGGATTCAAAGAATCATCTATTGTGTTCGCTAAAGAAACTTACAGAAAATACCCGGATTCGAAACAAATACCTTCATTCAGGATATTCTTCGCGGATTTACTTTATGAGAAAGAATTATATGAAGAAGCTCTCAGAGAATATATGGATATAAGGAAACTGGAACTAACAGGTGAAGAAAAGAAGGAGGTCGCAAAAAAAATAGACAGTATAAATAAAATTCTGCTTAATAATTAGATTTTAGTCCAGTTTCTAGTTCTATTCTTTGTGTGTAAAACTTGTTTTAATTCCTCCCTCAAATTTTCTCATTTTTTTTCTTAAATTATGCTTTTTCTACATTATATACGAGACATCAAATTATCTTGGTAATACTAAATAAATTGTAGCAGAGAGTTGATATTAGCAAAAAAAAAGAGCATTTTTATTTTCGAAATATTATTCCTAATACAAAAACTTAGAGGTTGTATATGAAAAAAATATTTACCCTCCTGTGTACTCTGTTTGTCATACTCGTACTTACAGTAAATTCCCAAGCACAATCTAACAATTCTGTAATACATCCGTATCTTCAAACTATTTTACTTGATGCTGCGAACACAGAGATGATAGATGTTTATGCCACATTGCGCGATCAATATTCTTATGATGATCTGAAACAGCAGACTGCTTTTCTTCCAAAAAAAGAAAGGCAGAAGGAAGTTGTAAGAATATTGAGAGAGTATGCAAATTTTCAGCAGCAGGATATCCGTAATTATCTTGAAAATGCTAAACAGCAAAATCTTGTTAGTAAAATCGATATTCTCTGGGCTGCAAATACAATAGTATTTTCTGCCGTACCAGAAGTTATCTACAGTCTTGCAGAAAATTTTGAGGAAATTGCAGAAATAAGATTTGATCCCGTGTTTGATCAAAGTTTAGTTACTGACCCGACTGAAGAATCAGTCGAAGTCCTTCCCGGCGATGTTTTAGCCCCTCAAATAGGTTTAGTTTTAATTAATGCACCCGCAGTTTGGGCTGCTGGTGATAGCGGTCAGGGAGTTCTTGCTGCCAATCATGATTCCGGATGTGACTGGGACCATCCCGATTTAATTAATAATATCTGGAACAACCTTGGTGAAGATGCAAACAATAATGGCAGGACTGTTATCTGGAATGGCTCGGCCTGGGTTTTTGATCCCGGTGATATAAATGGTGTTGATAACGATGCAAATGGTTATACAGATGATTTTATAGGTTGGGATTTTAATACTAACACCAACGATCCGAACTCATCTCAAACTCACGGAACCTGTACGGCAGGTATTGTTTGTGGTGATGGTACGAATGGAACTCAAACTGGTGTAGCACCAAAAGCTAAATTAATTAATTGTGAACTTGGAGGTGAATCAACTTCATGGCTGGCAATTCAATACTCTGTTGCGGCGGGAGTGGATGTAATTACCAGTTCGCATAGTTACAAATGGTATTTTAGTCCACAACCCAATTATCCGATGCATAGACAAATGAATGACTTCGAACTAGCAGCTGGTGTAGTGCACACTAACTCTACCAGCAATGATGGTAATTCTGTTGGAATACCATTTAATATTTCAGCGCCGGGCAATACACCGACTGCATGGATTCATCCTGACCAAACATTAGTTGGCGGATTAAGTTCAGTAATTGGAGTTGGAAATGTTACCGCCCAAACAGATGTTATCGCCAGCAGTTCACCCTGGGGTCCAACTACCTGGGAAGATTTACAAATTTTGCACCCAAGTTATCCTTATCCAATGCCGTTGAATTATCAGGATTATCCTTATGAAACTGTACCTGGTTCTATGGGTTTAATAAAGCCTGATGTCTCTGCGCCGGGTAATGGAACTACTTCAACTACAAATGGTGGCGGTTATGCGTCCTTCAGCGGTACTTCAGGTGCGACTCCCCACGCATGTGGTACGGTTGCGCTTGTTTTATCGGTAAATCCAAATCTAACTCCATCCGAAGTTAGTATGATTCTTCAAACGACTGGTGTAGAGAAAGGGGACCCTGGAAAAGATAACAGATATGGTGCTGGAAGAATTGATGCATACCAGGCTTACCTGCTTGCTCTTGCAATGATTCCTGTTGAGCTTGAATCTTTTACCGCATCAGCAAATGAAAATTCGGTAACATTAAACTGGTCAACAGCTACCGAGACTAACAATTCAGGATTTTCTGTTGAAAGAAAAACTCCTCTTGACGAAAGATGGATTGAAGTTGGGTTTGTTCCCGGTTTCGGAACAACTACTGAAAGAAAAAGTTATTCTTTCTCTGATGCGAATCTTTCCATGGGTTCATATAGCTATCGTCTGAAACAAATTGATTTTGACGGCACAACAGAATACAGCAATGAAGTTTTTGCAGAAGTTGGCGCGCCAACAAATTTTGCACTGATGCAGAACTATCCTAATCCATTCAATCCTTCAACAACAATTGAGTTCTCAATTCCAGAAACAAGCAATATTTCAGTTGAAATTTATAATGTTATCGGTGAGCTTGTTGCGAGTCTTATTAACCAGTCTCTTGATGCTGGTTATCATAAAATCAATTTTAATGCAAGCAACCTTCCGTCCGGAACTTATGTTTATCAACTGAAAGCAAACGGACAGAATGGAACTTTCGTTGAGACAAAGAAAATGTTACTGATGAAATAAAATTCAATTTTGTTGCACAGATTAATAATCTGTGCTACTGCACTTCAAAGGCGATTCATCTGAGTCGCCTTTTTTATTAAGAGATTTCATCTCTAATTAAAATCTCATATCGACTAAAAATAATTGTATATATTTACAAAGCTTAATTTTAATCAGTGAGGTGAGAATGCGGCTAAAAATTATAATTCTTTCATTCCTTTTTCTTTTGTTCGCAATTATTGCTGTGCAGAATACGATCGCGACCGAACTTAAGTTTATATTCTGGTCAATTCAGGCACCGCTTATTGTGATGATTGTTGTGATATTTATTTTGGGTTTGGTTATAGGATTAATTTTCAGCAGCAATTATGAGAGGAAGAAAAAGAAGCAGGAAGCTGTAATTCAAACGAAAAAAGAAGAAAAAGACAAGACTTCGGACTCACAACAGTTTAAATAAGATAAAAAAATCCCTCTTTGGTAATTGGTTAAAAAAACGTATGTTTGAATGTCCTTATTCGCCCTTTTTGGGCGATTTTTGTTTGTATGAATCAGAATATTGAAAATATCCGTGAAATTGCTCAGCAGGTTGCCGAGCAGAATAATCTTTTCCTCATCGATTTGATAATTCGTGGTTCTGAATCTAGTCGGGTGATTGAAGTTTTCATCGATGGTGAAGTCAATGTTACTGCAGATGAATGTGCATTAGTAAGCAGAGAGATAAGCAAGCAAATTGAAGAAAAGGAGTTGCTGAAATCTTATCGTCTGGATGTTTCTTCACCGGGAGTGGACAGACCACTTGTCTATTTGAAACAATATACAAAGCATCTAAACAGGTTGTTTGAAGTTGAGTTTACAGCAGCTGGTGAATTAGTAAAATTTAAAGGAAAGCTAAGTTCAGTTGAAGATGATGTTCTGACTTTTCAATCAAACAAGGAAATTAAAATAAAATTTCCGGACATTATAAAAGCAAAAGTTTTAGTAAGTTTTAATTAAAGGAGATCTACTTAAATGAATCGCGAAATAGTTGAATCTTTCGCCGATATGGTAAAAATGAAAGGCATCGATAAAGATGTGCTGGCAGGAATTCTTGAAGAGGTATTTACTCTTTTGGTAAGAAAAAAATACGGCGAAGAAGCAAGATGCGATGTTGTTGTTAATATGGATCGTGGCGATATTGAAATTTATCTCGAAAGACAGATTGTTGACGAAGTAACTGATCCCGGGACACAAATAAGTATCGGCGAAGTAAATAAAAGAGGGAACGAAGACCAGCTTGAAGTCGGTGAAGATTACGTTGAAAAGATTGCACTTGCTTCTCTCGGAAGAAGACTAATAACACTTGCAAAGCAGAGTCTAAATCAAAAAATACGAGAAATAGAAAAAGATATTGTTTACAATGAATACAAAGAGCTTGTTGGTGAAATTGTTGTGGGAGATATTTATCAGATCAGGAAAAATGATATCCTTATCAATCATAACAAAAACGAATTGATGCTTCCTCGCGATGAGCAGATACCTTATGAAAAATATAAGAAAGGCGAGACGATAAGAGCAATTGTCAAAGAAGTCAGGAAAACTGGAAGCGGTCCGCAGATAATTGTATCAAGAGCCGATAATATGTTCTTGCGAAGATTATTTGAGATAGAAATTCCGGAAATCTATGATGGAATAATTGACATAAAAGGAATTGCCCGCGAACCCGGCGAAAGAGCAAAGGTAGCAGTTGAATCTCAGGACGCTAGAATTGATGCAGTTGGAGCCTGCGTTGGAATGAAGGGAGTTAGAATTCATGCAATCGTCAGAGAATTGAACAATGAGAATATAGATGTTGTTAATTACACTGATGATCCGACTTTATATATTCAGAGATCACTTGCGCCGGCAAAAATCAAACAAGTCGAGGTTGATGAAGAAGCGAAAAAAGCAACAGTTACTGCTGATTCAGACCAGGTATCTCTAATTGTCGGAAGAAATGGTGTGAACATCCGGCTTGCGATGAAGCTCACCGGATTTGAAATAGATGTTCTTCGAGAACAAAAAGCATTCGAAGAATATGAAGAAGATATCGAGCTTATTGATCTGAAAGAAGAGCTTGGAGAAGAAGTCTATAACACTTTGATTAATAATCGTTATGATACTGCTCTTGAAGTGCTTACTGCCGGAGCTCAGAAACTGATGGAAATAGAAGGCTTTGATGAAGAAAAAGCTAACAGTATAATTGAATTGCTCAAAGCTCAATTTGAAGAAGAAGAATAAAATAACAAACTACATTTATGGCTGATACCAAAGAAAAGAAAATAAGAATTTACAAGCTCGCTACTGAGTATAATCTATCTGCTGATTCGCTTGTGGAATTTCTGAACAGCAAAGGATTCAAGGTTAAAAATCATATGTCTCTTTTGGAAGAAGATATGATCACAGCCATAAATGCTCATTATAAAAAAGATATTGAGAAGGCAGAACATCATTACAAAAAATTAGCCGAGTTCCATAAAAAACGTGCTGAGAGAGCAAGCAAAGAAGCTAAAGAGGAAGAAAGACCTGAAGAAGCACCAGAATTGGCCCCGACAACTGAAACTGTCGAACCGGAAACCATTATCAAGGCGACCGAAAAAGCAGTCGAAGAAGTTGCACAGATAGAATCTGAAAAGAAAGTTGAGGAACCAGTTGCAGAACAGTCGGAAGAAAAATCTGAGCAAGTACAGGAGATAAAAGAAGGCAAAGAAAAAGAGAAAGAAAGCAGGATCCCGAAGGCTAAAGGTTTAACTGTGGTTGGTAAGATTGATCTGGATGAGAAGAAGAAGAAAGTACCAGCAAAGTCGGATGAGGTTAAAGCAAAATCCGGTACTGATGAAGAAACAGATGAAGCTGCCAAGAAAAAGAAAAAACCAAGAATAAGAAAGAAAAAAGCAGAAGGAACTGTTGAAGAATCTCCTGAAGCTAAAAAGAAAAAACGGGTAAGAAGATTTGAAGTAGATGAGCGCGAGGTTAAAGAAGCTATCAGGAAAACGCTCATGAGTATGGACGATGTATCAGCACCTGGTCGGGCAAGCGCACGAAAAAGAAAAAGAAAAGAACGTGAAGCACTGGAAGAAAAAAGATTGGAAGAAAAAACACTCGCAGGTAAAACTCTAAGAGTTAATGAATACATATCGGTAAGCGAACTTGCGAACCTTATGAATGTTCCCGTCAGTGATGTAATTACTAAATGTATCGAACTTGGTTTAATGGTTTCTATTAACCAGAGACTTGATGTCGAAACTATTACTCTTGTCGCCGATGAATTTGAATTTGATATTGAACTGCAGGAAGAATATACTTCTGATGCTGTTGAAGATAGTGAAGATGAGCAGGAAGAACTTCAACCAAGACCACCCGTTGTAACTATAATGGGTCACGTTGATCACGGAAAAACTTCTCTTCTTGATTATATCAGAAGAACGAATGTGGTTGCGGGTGAATCCGGTGGAATCACTCAGCATATTGGTGCATATAAAGTTGATCTGGATAACGGTCGCTCTATCACATTTCTTGATACTCCAGGTCACGAAGCATTTACAGCAATGAGAGCGCGCGGGGCACAGTTAACAGATATTGTTGTACTCGTCGTTGCCGCGGACGATGCAGTTATGCCGCAGACCATCGAAGCGATAAATCATGCGCAGGCAGCAGGAGTTCCCATTGTAGTTGCCATAAATAAAATTGATAAACCCGGAGCCAACCCGGAAAGATTAAAACAGCAGCTTGCAGATAGAAATATTCTTGTGGAGGAATGGGGAGGCAAGTATCAGTCTGTTGAAATTTCAGCAAAACATGGTACTAAGGTAGAGCAACTTCTTGAAAAAATTATTCTCGAGGCTGAAATACTCGACCTTAAAGCTAATCCGGAAAGATTAGCACGCGGTGTCGTTGTTGAATCAGAACTCGATAAAGGAAGAGGAATTACCGGAACGATTTTAGTACAAAAAGGAACATTGAGAATTGGAGATCCTTTCATTGCCGGAATTTACCAGGGAAAAGTTCGTGCAATGTTTGATGAAAGAGGAAATAAAGTAATCGAAGCTCCTCCGGCTACTCCGGTACTCGTTCTCGGATTTGAAGGTCCGCCGCAGGCAGGTGATTCATTTGTTGTTGTAGAATCTGAAAGAGTTGCCAGAGAAATCGGAATAAAAAGACAACAGCTTAAACGCGAACAGGATCAGAAACAGATTCATCATCTTACACTTGATGAAATTGCAAAACAGATCAGCATCGGCGGTGTAAAAGAACTTCCGCTTATTGTTAAAGGTGATGTTGATGGTTCGGTTGAAGCACTTGCTGATTCGTTGTTAAAACTTTCTACAGAGGAAGTGGTAGTTAAAGTTATTCACAAAGGAGTTGGCGGAATTTCTGAAAGTGATGTACTTCTTGCTGATGCTTCAAGAGCAATTATTATCGGTTTCCATGTAAGACCAAACCTCAATGCAAGAAAACTTGCAGAGAAACAGCACGTTGATATTCGTCTATACAGTGTTATTTATAATGCAATAAATGAAGTTAAATCAGCACTTGAAGGTCTGCTGTCGCCAATAATTTCAGAAGAAGTAACTGCAACCCTCGAGGTAAGAGATACATTCAAAGTTCCGAAATTCGGAACAGTTGCTGGATGTTATGTACTTGAAGGAAAAATTGCCAGGAGTAATAAAATCCGATTGATAAGAGAAGGTATTGTAATTTTCGATGGAGATATCGGCACACTTAAAAGATTTAAAGATGATGTCAGAGAAGTTGATTCAGGTTATGAGTGCGGATTGAATATTGCAAACTATAACGATGTAAAAGTTGGTGATATAATTGAAGCATATAAGCTGATTGAGACAAAGAAAACCCTGGCTTAGTAATTCAATATTTATTTAACAAGCAAATAAGAAAATGTCCTCGCACCGAATAGATAAAGTTGAACAGTTAATTAAAGAAGAGATAAGCTACATTCTGCTTAACAGGATGCAGGGTGATGATCTTGGATTTATTACCGTAACAGATGTAAAAGCAAGTGCGGATTTAAAGATCGCAAAAATTTATCTCTCCGTTCTTCAAAAAGAAAGAAGAGAATTGGTCTTGAATAAAATTAATCTGAGGCTTGGACATATAAGAACCGAACTTGCGCACAGGATCAGAATTAAATTTGTACCAGAACTTAAATTTTTTATCGATGATACACTTGATTACGTTGAGAAGATTGAAGGATTGATAAATGAAATCCATAAACAGAATAATAACCAATCAGACTCTTGATCTTCCAGATGTTAATTTCTCAGAGGGTGAAATAATTCTCATTGATAAACCTTCCGGTCCGACATCATTTCAGATTGTTAACAAGATCAGAAAAATAATTGATGCGAAAAAAGTTGGTCATTCAGGAACGTTGGATCCGAAGGCAAGTGGCTTGATGATTATTTGTACGGGTAAGAAAACCAAGTTAATGGATAGTTTCATAAATCTAAATAAAACATATACTGGAGTAATCAGGCTTGGTTTAACTTCTCCCTCAATGGATATAGAGACAGAATGTATTGAAATACCAATTCCCGAAAATCTGAATGAAAAAAAAATTCTGGAAGTGCGGGACAGTTTCATCGGAGAAACCGAACAGACTCCGCCGATGTTCTCTGCTGTAAAAATCAACGGTAAAAAACTTTATAATCTTGCAAGAAAAGGAAAAACCGTCGAGCGTGAACCAAGGAAAATTTTGATTGAAAGATTTGATATTGATAGAATAAACCTCCCGGACATTCACTTTACAATAACCTGTTCCAAAGGAACTTTTATCAGGGTTATAGCAGATGATTTTGGGAAAAAGCTGAATACAGGAGCTATTTTGACTGAACTAAGGCGAACTGGTATTGGCAATTATCAGGTTGAAGATGCCATTTCTATAAATGCATTTTTAAGTCAATTTAAGATGAAAAATATTGTAAATTCATGAGTTATCTTATGATGGAATGCCCGGTTAAAGCTTTTATTTCGGAACGGATTAATATAAATTTGAACCCTTTTGAAAAATCTGTTTAAGATGAGGATAATAAAGGATTTAGCAGAAATAAAGCGTGATGAGAAAAGTGTAATTACACTTGGTACTTTTGACGGACTTCATCTTGGTCATCAGCAGATTGTTGAGACGGTAATCCGGAAATCGAAACAGCTCGGAGGAAGAAATTATCTGCTGACTTTCGATCCTCATCCGAGGAAAGTAATTCCGGGCAGGAATGATATTAAGTTGTTAAGTACACTTGATGAAAAAATTTCGGTTTTAGAGCAGCTCGGTCTGGAAAATCTTTTTGTGATAAATTTCACCAGTGAATTTTCAAAGCAGACACCGGAAGAGTTTGTAGAGAAATATCTTGTGAATGGAATCGGTCTAAAGGAAATTGTAATCGGCTACGATCATCACTTTGGAAAAGGAAGAGACGGAAACTTTGAACTTTTACAGGAGCTTGGAAGTAAATTTAATTATCATGTGACACTCGTTCCTGAATTCAGTGTTGACGGAGAAACAATCAGCAGTACAAAAATCAGGAATGCTCTTCTTAGCGGTGATGTTGTAAAAGCTGCCAAAATGCTTGGAAGATTTTATTCTTTCAAAGGAAAAATTGTTCGGGGTGATGGCAGAGGGAAAAAACTTGGTTTCCCAACTGCAAACATCTCAATTGATTACGAAGACAAACTTGTTCCGGCAAAAGGTATTTATGCTGCAGAGTGTATTGTTGAAAACCAAAAGCATTATGGTTTGTTAAGCCTGGGAAGCAGACCAACTTTTCATAAAGATGGTGATGTGATTCCTGAATTTTACATATTTGATTTCGACAGAGATATTTATGATAGCATAATGCGGGTTAATCTGGTAGAAAGAATTAGAGATGAAGAAAAATTTAATTCTGTCGAAGAATTAATCGTTCGTATGAAAAAAGACGAAGAAATAGGAAGAGAAATTTTAAGTAAACTAATTAATTAATCCTGGTTCTTTCAATTTAATTGATTGATTCTGGGATTATATCGTATAACTAATAACAAGGATTAAACAAAATGACAAAACAAGAAAAAGCCGATATCATAAAAAAATACGGCGGGAATGAAAAAGACTCTGGTAAAACAGAAGTGCAGGTTGCTCTTCTTACGAAAAGAATTAATGACCTGACCGATCACTTTAACAAACATGCAAAGGATCATCACTCACGAAGAGGATTGATGATGATGGTTGGTAAAAGAAGAAGACTGCTTGATTATCTTGCTAAAAAAGATATTGAGAGATATAGATCAATTATTAAAGATTTGAACATCAGAAAGTAAGGAATTTGAAATGATAGTTAAAAAGGAAGTAGAAATAGGTGGAAAAACATTCTCCATTGAAACAGGGAGATATGCACGACAGGCTAATGGTGCTGTTATGGTACGATACGCTGATACAATGGTACTGGTCACTGCAGTTGCATCTGCAGAAGTAAAAGAAGATCAGGATTTCTTCCCTCTGCAGGTTGAGTACAGAGAAAAAACTTCTGCAGCAGGAAAAATTCCCGGCGGATTTATTAAACGCGAAGGTAGACCAACCGAAAAAGAAATTCTCAGCTCCAGGTTGATTGACAGACCAATCCGGCCTCTTTTCCCCGAAAGCTTTATGAATGAGACTCAGGTTATAGCTTTTGTGGTTTCGTATGATGGGGAGAATGATGCCGATGTTCTCGGTGCAGTTGGAGCTTCTGCTGCACTTGCTATATCTGATATTCCTTTCGATGGACCCATTGCAGAAGTTCGTGTCGGAAGAATTAATGGACAGCTAATTGTAAATCCAACTCACGCAGAAATTGAGCAAAGTGATCTTGAACTTGTTGTCGCAGGAACCAGTGATTCAATAATAATGGTCGAAGGCGAATCAAAGGAAGTCAGCGAGGATGATTTACTCAATGCGCTCAGGTTTGCTCAATCAGAAATCAAAAAACTTGTTGATCTTCAAAATGAATTAAAAAAAGAAATTGGCAAGCCAAAATGGGATATAAAAGTAAAAGAAGTTGATCCAGAACTGAAGAAAGAAGTACTTGAACTTGCTGGGGAAAAATTCAGAGATATAGTACATTCAGTATTAACTAAAGAAGAAAGATCAGCAAAAAACAAAAAGCTTCAGGAAGAAGTAACTTCAATGCTGGCTGAACGATTTCCCGAGCAGGAGAAAGTGATTGGCTCGATACTTCACGATCTTGAAAAAGAATTAATGAGAGAAAGAATTCTTACAGAAGGAATTCGTCTTGATGGAAGAAACACGACACAGATAAGACCAATTACTATTGAACTTGGCGTTTTACCAAGAACACACGGATCATCATTATTCACGAGGGGTGAGACACAGAGCTTAACTACCGTTACTCTCGGCACAAAAAACGATGAACAAATTATCGATGGGCTTCGTGAAGAATACACAAAAAGATTTATGCTTCACTACAACTTTCCGCCATTTAGCGTTGGTGAAGTTGGTAGAATGAGCGGTGTCGGAAGAAGAGAAATCGGACACGGCAACCTCGCTGAAAGAGCATTGAAAATGGTTTTCCCGGGTGAAGAGGTTTTCCCATACACAGTTCGTGTAATTTCTGATATACTTGAATCAAATGGTTCATCATCTATGGCAACTGTTTGTGCCGGATCACTTGCAATGATGGATGCAGGTATCGGGATCAGCAAAAGTGTAGCGGGAATTGCAATGGGTCTTGTGAAAGAAGGTGATCGTTATGCAGTTCTGTCTGATATTCTTGGCAACGAAGATCATCTCGGAGATATGGATTTTAAAGTTGCTGGTACCACAGAAGGAATTACTGCTTTCCAGATGGATATTAAAATCCAAGGGATCTCTTTTGAGATAATGGAAAAAGCCTTGCAGCAGGCAAAGGACGGAAGACATCATATTCTCGGAATAATGAATCAGGCAATAAGCCAGCCTCGCGAACATCTTTCTGAATTTGCACCCAGATTAATTTCGATGAAGATTGATCAGGATCAGATTGGATTAGTAATTGGTCCCGGCGGAAAAACAATTCAGGGAATGCAGAGACTATTCGGTGTTGAGATTAATATCGAAGAGGACGGCACAGTCAATATTGCTTCTCCAAACAAAGAGAATGCAGTTAAGTGTAAAGAGTATATTAAAAAGATGACAGCGACACCCGAAATTGGTGAGACTTACGAAGGTGTTGTTACCAAGTTAATGGATTTCGGTGCATTCGTTGAGATACTACCAGGAAAAGAAGGATTGCTTCACATTTCCCAGATTGATAACAAGAGAGTTGAAAAAGTAAGCGATTACTATAAAGTTGGGGATAAAGTTACCGTTAAGCTGATAAAAATTGAAAACGGTAAATTCTCCCTGAGCAGAAGAGAATTATTAAAAGAAGAAGGCAAAAAGGAAAAAGCTCAGAACAACTGATCGCCTTCAGATATTATTTATAAATATTATTCATTAAAAGAATTTTTCGTAATTAATTTTTAGTCGAAAAGCTCATTATGCAATCTGAAATTTTTTTATTCATTATGTTTTTAGTTTTGTTCTGCCTGAATATTTATGCAGAGCCTCAAAAATTGCAGAAGAGCTTTTCATTTTTTAAAAGATTTTCGATGAAAAATATTTTTTCATCAAGTGAGTTTATACCAAATGGTAAAAGAAATTATTATCAACTCCGCTTCCACGCAAACACGTGTTGCTATTACGGAAGATGGAAACTTAGTCGACTTCTTTGTAGACTACCCTGAAAACCGCCGGATGGTCGGCGATATATATCTTGGAAGAATTGCAAGAGTTCTTCCGGGAATTCGTGCTGCATTCATTGATATTGGAATGAAGCACGATGCATTTCTCCATTTCTCTGATATTGGCGAACGGACACAGCAGCTTCAAGATATGCTCGGTGATGAAGATTCTGATGCAGATGTCGATGAAGATGAAGAATCTAACGGAACTGTGGCAAAAGCCAAATCGGAAGCAAAGAAAACCGAACCACAGATTCCTACACTTAAAAAAGGACAGGAGATCCTTATCCAGATTATTAAAGAACCGGTCAGCAATAAAGGAGTGCGTGTAACATCTTCAGTGTCGCTTCCCGGCAGGTTTTGTGTTCTTCTTCCTTATGATAATAAAGTGGGCATTTCTAAAAAGATTTATGATTTCCGTGAAAGAAAAAGATTAAGATCAATTGCAAGACAAATTGTTTCTGATAATTATGGTTTGATTATACGAACAGTGGCCCAGAATCAACCTGAAGATATTCTTAAAGATGACTTAAAGAATTTGATGAAAACCTGGGAACAGATAGAAAAGGAATCGAAATCACAAAGTCCGCCAGCACTCGTTTATCAGGATTTAAACACAACGGTCAGCGTAATACGCGATCTTTTCAATTCTGATATTTCGAAAATATTTGTTGATTCAAAAAAGCTTCACAAGGAAATCAAAAACTATCTTGAGCTTGTACAACCGGCGATTGCTGAGAAGGTTGAACTGTATAAATCCACTTACGGAATATTCAACACATTTAAAATAGAAGAACAGATTAAAACGCTGATGGGAAGAAAAGTACCTCTTCCAAGCGGCGGATATCTGATCATCGAACATACCGAAGCAATGGTCGTAATAGATGTAAACAGCGGAAAGTATGCAAAGAGTAAAGACCAGGAATCGAATTCGCTAAAAACAGATCTTGAAGCTTCGCGTGAAATTGCAAGACAACTAAGACTAAGAGACATCGGTGGAATTATCGTGGTTGATTTTATTGATTTGGAAGATGATAAAAACCGCAAAAAAGTCTATGATGAACTTAAGAAGGAATTCAGAAAAGACAGAGCAAAAGTTTCCATTCTGCCAATGTCAGATTTCGGACTTATACAAATTACAAGACAGCGAATCAGACAAAATATTGTTCAGGCAATAAAGGAAGTTTGTCCTGAATGTCACGGCACTGGATTACTAACTAAAAGTTCCCATCTCGTCTACGATCTAGAAAGCTGGCTCAGAAAATTCAGAAGGAAATCACGAGAGCGAAGTATTATTCTAAAAGCTCATCCTTCAACTGCTGCAAAGATCAGGGAAGGAAAGATAAAATCATTATTCAAACTGCAGTTAAAGTATTTTGTTAAAATTACTCTAAGAGAAGATGCTTCAATCTCTCCGGATACTTTTGAATTCTTTTCGGCAAAAACCGGGCGTGAATTAACTCGGGAATTTGATTAGTTTTAAATTATTATTTATTTGAAAATTGAAACAAGCACAGAAAATATTCCAAACTATTTTAATGGGGCAACAAAATGAAAAAAACAACTTTTAACAGCATTCATAAAAAACTTGGGGCGAAATTAGTTGAGTTTGCAGGCTACGAAATGCCGATACAATACTCATCCATTATTGCCGAACATAAAGCAGTACGAAATTCTGTCGGGGTTTTTGATGTATCTCATATGGGCGAAGTATTTATTACAGGAGATAAAGCTCTGGATTTCGTTCAGCACATTACGGTTAATGATGCTTCAAAATTATTTCCCGGAAGAGTCCAGTATTCGGCAATGTGCTATCCGGATGGAGGAATTGTTGATGATCTTTTAGTTTATAAAATATCTGATAAAGAATTTCTGCTGGTTATCAATGCTTCGAATATTGATAAAGATGTTAAGTGGATGAAAGAGAACAATAAATTCGGTGTTGATATTGATAATAGAAGTGATGATTATTCTTTACTTGCTGTTCAAGGTCCGAACTCAGGTGAAGTTCTTAAAAAATTAGTAACAAACATCCCCGAACTCGAGTATTATCATTTTACAAAAGGAAAAATTGCAGGCATTGAAATGATAATTTCAAGAACCGGATATACCGGAGAACTTGGATACGAGCTCTATTTTACTGGTGATATTGCGCAAGCCGAAAAAGTTTGGGATGAAGTTTTTAAAGCGGGAAAAGAATTTGATATTCAGCCAGTTGGACTTGCTGCACGTGATTCGTTGCGTTTGGAAATGGGATACTGTTTATACGGAAATGATATCGATCAAACTACGAACCCGATTGAAGCAGGTTTGGGATGGATTACAAAAACTGATAAGGTAAGTTTTATTGGTAAAGATGTGATTGTAAAAGTAAAGCAGGAAGGTCCAAATAGAAAATTAGTAGCCATGATTTCGGATGAAAAAACTTTTCCGAGACACGGGTACGATGTTACTGCAGATGGGAAAAAAGTCGGACACATTACCAGTGGTACAGTAAGTCCTGTTTTAGAAAAACCTGTCGCACTTGGTTATGTTGATAAGCCATTCAACTCTCCCGGCAGCAATGTGGCATTTAAAATAAGAGATAAAGAAATTCCGGCGGTTGTTACCAAATTACCTTTTGTAAAGAAATGATATTAAAATGAAAATTGATGTATTGTTTTCACCGGTTCAGGCTGATGAGCTTTTCTTTACAGGAAAAACTACAGTTGTAATTGATGTTCTGCGTGCGTCTACAACAATTATAACTGCACTCTCAAATGGAGCGAAAGAAATTGTTCCTGTCGGTACTGTTGAGTTTGCAGTTAAAGTATCCGGTGGGATATTCGGAGGACAAACACTTCTCGGCGGCGAACGCAACACAAAAAAGATAGAAGGGTTTGCACTTGGTAATTCTCCTGCAGAATACACAAAAGAAATAGTCGCTGGAAAATCAATAGTCTTTTATTCTACTAATGGATCTCGTGCAATTGTTAAAGCGAAATATTCAGCTAACCTGTTTATATGCTCTTTTAATAATCTTAAAACTTTGGCGACGCATCTTAAAAGTCTTAATGAAGATGTAGTTATACTTTGTTCGGGTAATAACAACTTTTTCAGTCTGGAAGATTCAGTTTGTGCAGGTATGCTGGTGAGTGAATTAGTCTTAGAAAACAAAAATAATGGAGTGACAGATTCTGCAAGGAGCGTAATGGCTTTATTTAAATCTTTCGGTAAAAATATTTTGAAGATGCTGAGCGAAACAGATCATGGAAAGCTTCTCATCGAAAACGGGTTTCAAAATGATCTTCAGGCATGTGCCGAACTTGATAACACCGATGTAATTCCTTTTTATTCCGGTAGCACTTTAAAGGTATTTAAGTAGAGAACATATTTAATGGCTGTAAAGAAGAGAAACGGTAACGTTAAAAAAAATAATTCAGGCAAGAATTATTTCAGCTTCTCCCCTGACAAGAAGAAAAGTATCATCGGGATTTTTCTTGTTCTTTTTTCAGTGTTTTTATTTCTCTGCATAATTTCATATAGTAGAAAAGACGAAGTTCTTCTTGAGAATACAATCTTTTCCGGTGGCGAATCTCATAACTGGCTTGGTTTGATAGGTGCACATTTCTCGTATTTCTTTATAAAGTCGACAATAGGTTATTTCTCCATTGTCTTCCCTGCAATCATGTTTTTATGGGGACTATCATTTTTTAAGAAGTTCACTTTTAAAACACTGATTCATACTACGAACCTTTTATTAATCTTTGGGCTAACTTTTGCTTCTTTCTTCGGAGTTTTGAAAGCAGGGCTGGATTTTCTGCCCGGGACAAAAGAACTGCGAGGAAATGTTGGCGAATATCTCGGCAGCTGGCTAATTGGATTGTTTGGAACAGCAGGAAGTATTCTTTTTCTTTTATTCGTTTCTGCTGTGATTTTGATTTTCGCTTTCGATATTAAGATTGAGAACATATTTCAGTTTATTAAAAATATGTTCGCTACCGATTCTGAAACTAAAATTAAAATTACCAGGAATGATGATGAGGCCGACACTTCAAATCTTGAAAAAATAAAAAAGCTTGGCAGAGAAAAGAAGAAACCCGCTGTTGTTGAAGATGAAGATCTCTCAGCAGAAGAATTGATGGAAGAGGAAGCACAAACCCAGATCCAGATAATCAGAAAAGCTGATACCGAAATAATGGAAGAAGACGAGATAAAAGTCGATGAGAGAAAAAAAGTTGATCTGGAGAAAACAGGAGAGCTTCCTACTAAGAAAAGTGTCATTGAGGACGAGGATGATGAAGAAAAAAATCTTCCCAATCCGTGGGAAGAGAATCTGGATTATGAACTTCCCGGACTTGATCTGCTTCAGCCCGCTGCTGCTGAAGATATAAAAGTCGCCGAGGAGGAATTAACCCGCAACGCCGAGCTGTTGAAGGATAAACTAAAGCTCTTTGATATTGAAATTCAAAATATATCTGTAACACCGGGACCGGTAGTTACTTTGTATGAAATTGTTCCAGCCCCGGGAGTCAAGATCAGCAAGATTGTTGGACTTGAAAATGATATTGCGCTTGCACTCGCCGCGAGAGGAATCAGAATCATTGCACCAATTCCGGGTAAAGGTGCAATCGGTGTCGAAATTCCGAACGCAGAAGCTGCAATTGTGAATGCTCGATCAGTACTCGGAAAAGTACGCGATTCAAAAATGCAGTTGCCATTAGCATTAGGTAAAACAATCAGCGGAGATGTTTATCTCACCGATCTTTCATTAATGCCTCATTTGCTTATCGCCGGTTCAACAGGATCAGGAAAAAGTGTTGGTATAAATATGATCATCAGCAGTTTGCTCTATTCAAAAATTCCTGCTGATGTCAAATTCCTTCTCGTTGATCCCAAGAAAATTGAGCTGTCATTTTATAATAAATTACGAAGACACTACCTTGCTGTTTCACCGGATATCGACGAAGAGATAATTACTGTACCGCAAAATGCAGTGTTAATGCTGAAGTCTGTTGAGATTGAAATGGAGCGAAGATATGACAAGCTTGCAAAAGCAGGTGTTAGAAATATCGTTGATTACAATAAGAAGGTAGATAATCCGAAAACAAAACCGCACGATACTGAGTCCATCAAACATCATCACCTGCCGTATCTTTGTGTTATCATCGATGAGCTTGCTGACCTTATGATTACTGCCGGAAGAGATGTTGAAGAGCCCATCACAAGATTGGCTCAGCTCGCTCGTGCAGTTGGAATTCATCTTGTACTTGCAACACAGCGACCGTCCGTAAATGTTATTACCGGATTAATCAAAGCAAATTTCAGTTCAAGAATTGCATACCAGGTTGCAACAAAAATTGACTCGCGAACAATTCTTGATATGAACGGTGCAGAACAGCTTCTCGGAAGAGGCGATATGCTGTTTCTTCCAACAGGCTCACCAAAGCCAATCAGAATGCAGAATGCTTTTATTTCCACCGACGAAGTAGAATCAATAACAAATTATATTTACTCACAGCCTTCCTATTCAAAACCGTATTATCTGCCATCAATTTATGATAAGAAAAAAGGTTCTTCAGGACTGTCAGCTGATCTCGATCCGATGTTCGAAGAAGCGGCCAGAGTAATTGTCCGGCATCAGCAGGGCTCTGTTTCCCTTTTGCAGAGAAAATTAAAATTAGGATATTCACGTGCTGCAAGAATTGTAGATCAACTCGAGGATGCAGGAATTGTTGGACCAAATGACGGCAGCAAAGCGAGACAGGTGTTGATCGAAAATGACGAGCAGCTGGAAACAGTTTTGAGAACACTTTAATCCGGAATAAATATGATTACAAAATTTTTATCAACGCTTTCTATTTTTTTCTTTATAATAAACATATGTCTAGCACAATCAGATCCACAACAACTTCTACAAGATATTCAAAACAAATTTGATTCGATTTCAGATCTGTCCGCGAAGATAACCCAATCAGTAAATGGGAAAACTAATCTTAAGGGAAAAGCATTCTATAAAAAAGAAAACAATCTTAGGTTTGAATTTGACAATATGATAATTGTTTCAGATGGTGAAACTTCTTGGAATTTTAATAAGAAACAGGACAAAGTAATTATCAGCGATTATAATACTGAAGGAAATAAAATTCTATCAATCCGTCAATTGATATATGAATATCCCGATGAATGTAAACTTATAGCAAGTAAGGTAGCGGGAATTGATGTTCTTGAACTGATTCCTCAGGATGACACATTTAGTTTTAATTCTATCAAGCTGTTTATTAATTCAGAGAACCTGATTACTAAAGTACTCATTGATGATCCGGCTACGGGGAATATTCAAGTTGATCTTTCTGAAATTCAATTCAACAAAGGTCTACCGGATAGTTACTTCAAGTTTTCTCCACCCGAAGGAAGCCAGGTTCTTGATCTCAGATAATGTAAAAAAAATACCGGCACTAAGAGGATTATTTAATTTTCTAATCTCAATTGGTCTTGCCTTTCTGTTTTTATATTTAGCATTTTCTGATGTGAACATTGGCGAAGTGCTTGAGTTGGTTTCGAAAGCTTCTATTCTCTGGGTTATACTTTTCACTATTGCAATAATGGCAGGTCATTACATTAGGGTTCTGCGCTGGAAATATATTCTGCATTCGGTTAAACCTGATGTCAGGCTTTGGAATTTATTTGGTGCATTGATGATTGGTTATGGTGTAAACTGTGTAACTCCAAAACTTGGTGAAGTTACACGTGCAATTATGATTGGGAGATATGAGAATCTTTCCCGCTCATCAATGTTCGGGACCGTGATAGTTGAAAGAGTAATTGATATTATCTCTATGGGAGCCGCTGTTTTGATTTCTGCTTTTATATGGGGTGGAAGTCTTTATAAAACTTTTCCGTGGCTTGAGGCAACTCTTTATATCACGGCAGCTATTCTTGCTGCTATTTTAGTTATGATTTATTTATCTGTTAAGCTCAAAGAAAAATTCTATGGTTATTTATTAAAGATAGCCGGAAAAATTTCATCAAAGCTTGCTGAACGACTCTCATATATTTTCGAGATGCTAATTCAAGGTTTTATGAGTCTTAAAGGATCAACAAATTATATTATTACATTTTTATTATCAGCAGTTCTACTTCTTATCTACGCACTAACATCTTATTTCGGATTTTACATGCTTGAGATGCAGTCGATGAGGGAAGTGACTTTTGCAATGGGCTGGGTTGTGATGAGTATAAGTGCAATTGGTGTTGTTATTCCTACTCCGGGAGCTACCGGTTCTTATCATGCACTGGCAATGAGTACACTTGTTCTCCTTTTCGGATTCGGTGAAACCATCAGTGCTGCATATGCTTTTCTTACACATATTATATCTTATATTTTATTTATAGTGATTGCTCTGGTTATGTATTTTGCCTTAAATAAGCAGCACATCAGCCTGTTCAATATTTTCAAAACTAATTCCGAAGAAACATGAAAAAAACTTATCTCTTTCTATTACTATTATTCATTAACTTTTCATTATTTGCTCAGACAGAAGTGAAAGCAACTATGGGAATAAATTTTTTAAGTGTGCCATCGATGCAGGATTATATAAATGAAAACTTTGCACCATCTGGCTCTCAGTTAGGTACCTTCAGTTCGGCGATAATATTTACAGGTGAAACCGGAATGTTTTTGAGTAATTCATTTATTCTGGGTATTGAACTTCCATATCAGATATACTCTTATACAGAAAATGTTGGCTTAGGTCAGTATGAGTTAGCATACAACTCCGTCTTACCATCGGTAATGGCTTATTATGTATTGATGGGAACTGGGTATAATATTAAGTTCGGTGGAGGTGCCGGAGTAAGATTTGTTAGTGTTACTGAAAGTAAGAAATGGCAGGGAACAGAGGATTCATTCAGTGCTGTTGGCTTCGGAGGATTGCTGCGTGTCGAAGCAAATACTGCGCTTGCAGAAAATGTTTACGCGAATCTTGGACTTGATATGAGATATGATATAAATGGTGAACCAGAAAACGACAATGGAAGCACACTCGTCAATAATGTTAAAGGTGAAAATGTGAACTTCGATACTTTTGCGCTCGGTGTGAAGCTCGGTATTTCATACATATTTGGTGTGGTGAATTGAGTATCTTCGAAGCAATTCTTCTTGGAATAATTCAGGGTCTGTCTGAATTTCTACCGATAAGCAGCACCGGACATCTGACGGTTGCCGGAAAATTGATGAACCTCATTTCAGCAGAACATCCTGAGCAATGGACATCATTCATTGCAGTAATTCAACTTGGAACGATGCTGGCAGTTCTGGTTTATTTCTGGAAAGATCTGCTTGCTATCGTTAAGGATTTTTTCAATGATAACGTCATCAAAAGATTGAGTTATTCAAAACAACAGGTAAACTCAAAAATCGGCTGGCTGATAATTATTGGAACCATTCCGGTTGTAATAATTGGGCTTGCTTTCAAAGATGCCATTGAAGGCGCACTGACTAAAAATCTGTACGTGATTGCTTCCAGCTTAATTATTCTTGCTTTGATTTTAGCACTTGCTGAGAAAACAGCAAAGTTCAAAAAAAATATTGAAAATGTTACATTACTGGACTCAGTAATCATTGGTATCGCTCAGGCTTTATCCCTGATTCCAGGCTCCTCAAGATCAGGCACAACCATTACCGCCGGTTTATTCGTTGGATTAAACCGTGAAGCTGCGGCAAGGTTCTCGTTTTTATTAAGCATCCCTGCAGTACTGGCAAGCGGATTATTGCAGTTGTATGAAGCTTTAAAATTTATTGATCAATCAATGACCATCAATATAATAATTGCAACAATTATATCAGGAATAAGCGGTTATCTTGCGATTGATTTTCTTTTAAAATTTTTAAAGAAGAACTCAACCTTTCTATTTATTTATTACAGAATAGCTTTAGGAATTTTCATTTTAATATTATTATTTAACAATATCATTCAACCATAATGGAGAATAAAATGAAACAATTAATGATCGGGCTGATTATTTCACTTGCAACTTTTGCCTGCAATGCACAGGAAGAAGGGAAAGTTGAAACAAAAGAAACTACTCAAACAAAAACAGAAAGCACAGAAATGACAGTAGCAGTTATAAAAACTAATATGGGAACAATAGAAATTGAATTGTTTGCAAAAGAAACACCAAAAACAGTTGAGAACTTTGTTGGACTTGCAAATAAAGGATATTACAACGGAGTAATTTTTCACAGAGTTATTGATAATTTCATGATTCAGGGCGGAGATCCGACAGGAACAGGCAGAGGCGGAGATAGTTTCTGGGGTGGAAAATTTGCGGATGAAATAGTTCCTTCCTTAAAGCATGATCAGCCGGGAATTTTATCGATGGCGAATGCAGGACCAAACACAAACGGAAGCCAGTTTTTTATAACACTCGTGGCAACACCATGGCTTGATGGAAAACATACTGTATTTGGAAAAGTCATTGCAGGAATGGAAGTCGTCAGTGCAATTGGTAAGGTGCAGACAAGCAAACCCGGTGACAAACCACTTAAAGATGTTGTGATGGAATCTGTGACGATTGAAAAAAGAGAAGTAAAATAATATTTATCATTAACCGCATCTTTTACGATGCGGTTTTTTATTTTTAAATGAAATCAGGAACAAAACAAGAATTCTTTTCTTCCCGATGGGCATTGATAATTGCTACTATTGGGATAGCAGTTGGTACAGGCAACATCTGGCGATTCTCAAGAATTGTTGCACAGAACGGAGGTGGTTCTTTTCTTATTCCGTGGGTGATTTTTCTTCTAATCTGGTCAGTTCCACTAATTATCGCTGAATTTGCGATTGGTAAATCATCCCGAATGGGACCGGTTGGAGCAATTTCAAAAACTGCAGGTAATCGTTTTGGATGGATGGGTGCGTGGATAGTTTTTGTATCAACGGCCATTATGTTTTACTATTCGGTTGTTACCGGATGGTGTATCAGATATTTTTTCTCTGCTGCATCCGGAGATTTGTTTAACACAACCGAACATCTTGCTTACTGGAATGAATTCCGTTCGGGTTATCAACCTCTTTTGTTTCATTTCTTTGCGATTCTGTTTGCAGGAATTGTAATCCTTAAAGGAGTAACCAAAGGAATTGAGAGAGTAACAAAAATTCTCGTTCCTTCTTTATTGATAATTTTATTGATTTTATTTTTCCGGGCGATCACTCTTCCAAATGCAATCGAAGGAATAAAATATTTCTTCACTCCGGATATCGATATAATTTTGGATTATAAAGTCTGGCTGAATGCATTAACGCAGAATGCATGGGATACCGGTGCTGGCTGGGGATTGATTATGGCTTATGCAGTTTATATGAGAAAGAAAGAAGATATTTCACTCAACGCAGCACTGATTGGATTTGGGAACAACAGCGTTTCATTGTTAGCAGGTATCACAATTTTTTCTACGGTTTTCGCATTCGGTTCTGTCGATGCAATGAAACAAATTTCACAATCAGGTCCGGCTAACACCGGATTAACTTTTATTTATCTGCCATTACTATTTACAAAACTATCGGAAAGCAACTTAATTAATACATTATTTGCATCAGGATTTTTCCTCGCCCTTTTCTTTGCAGCGTTTACATCGTTAATTTCTATGGTTGAATTGGCAACCAGAACTTTGATTGATTTTGGAATCGATAGAAAGAGAGCCATTATCATCATAGCTTCAATGGGTTTTTTATTTGGAATTCCTTCAGCACTGAATATTCAGTTTCTAGTAAATCAGGATTGGGTCTGGGGAGTTGGTTTAATTTTAAGCGGTGCGTTTATTTCCTTCTCAATTATAAAGTATGGTGTGGATAAATTCAGAAGAGAAATAATTAATGGATATGGCAGTGATGTCAAGATAGGCAAATGGTATAATTTTGTAGTCGGAATTCTGATCCCGGTTCAGGTTATCATATTAATAAGCTGGTGGTTAATTTCTTCCATCGGATGGGATGCAGAATGGTGGAATCCTTTCCACGCAGAAAATTTTGGAACGGTTATTTTTCAATGGACAATAATGCTTATTTTGTTTATTGTATTGAATAAAGCAATGGTGAAACGGTTATCGGATGAAAAACATTAAAGTCATTGTGAGGAGTGACCTGCCTGCCGTATAATTCTTCAGCATTTCGGTAACACTGGAGTTATTTTTCAAATAATATTCTGGTGTTATTATGAACAAATCAACAATCAGTGCCATTACTGCAAAATGGTTAACCATTTTGCGCGATTATCAAAAAAATCAAATCTGGTGATTTTTCTGTATTTAAGACAGTTAATCAACTTTGTGAAGTTCACCATATCCATCGTAAGGATATAAGGAAATATTACGAACGATGGATTAAATCTGGTAAAGATCAATCTGCTCTTCTTCCACATAAAAGAGGCCCTAGACCTGGTAAGTATAAACTTCTTACCAAGGATGAAGAACGAATAATTATTAAAATTCGGCGCAGACTTGGTGCTAACGAATTTGAAATATTTCATTTATTAAAGAGCAAATTTGATTTTCATCCTTCTGTTTCAACGATTTATAGAACTTTTAAGAGATATCCATTAAATGCTAAAAGAAAACAAAAGATCAAACGTTATGTTAAAAAGTATCCTGGTGAACTTCTTCACGCAGATACTTATCATCTTGCTAAATCAATGATGCAAGATAGAAAAAGATACTATCTGTTCGGCATCATCGATGATTATAGCCGATTAGCTTATCTACAAGTGATTCCTGCAATAAATGCAGCTGAAGTTTCAAAAGCATTTTTTACTCTGTCCGTTTCTTCTTAGCTCACGGCATCCGCCTTGAGCGGGTTATGACTGATAACGGTGTTGAGTTCACTGCTTTTACTTCTCAAAAAGCTAAAAGAACTCATTTCTTTGAAACTATGCTTAGTATCGTTGGTATTGATCATACATACACTCGGCCATATCATCCTCAATCCAATGGTAAGATTGAACGTTTTTGGCGGATCTTACATCAAGAATGTTTAATCCATTTGAACTTTGGTCAATCTTTAGATACTTTATCATCTGAAATTAGTAGTTACTTATTTCGTTATAATTATCAACGTCGTCATGGTTCTTTAAATTATTTAACTCCTTTAGACTGCCTGCGTCATGTTACCGAATTACTGAAGTAGTACACTGCCGGCAGGCAGGAACGACGAAGCAATCTGTTGAATTGAGTTTAATAATGAGATCACTTCGCTTTGCTCGTGATGACAAGTTTATATTTAAGTTTTTAGAGATTAAGTAGTGTGGATATCTTTACAATAATAACAGCCATAATAGTTATCGGAATAGTCTGGGGCGGATTAACTTTCTTCCTTAGCAGGGCACTCAAGTATGAAAAAATGAAGATGAAAAATGGCGAAGAGTAAAGCATCATCAATTCTTGAAGCACTTCCGGGAATAAAGAAAAAAAAATTTAAACCGGTTTATTATTTTTTTGGTGAAGATTCATTCAATCTTTCTACAGCTTTACACGCTCTTGAAGAATCATTTCAACCACTGCTGCAATCTGAATTTGATAAGGAGACAATTTATTCTGAAGACAGATCTATCAACGATATACTTGGACTTGCAGCTGCATTTCCGTTTGGCTCAGAAAAAAAATTAATAATTGTCAAAGAAGCAGAAAAAATCAGGGATAAAAAACCTTTAAAGGATTATGCCTCTTCTCCCGCTGATTTTACGATTATTGCTTTCTTCCATAATGGTGCAATTACAAATCTAAATTCCGAGCCATTCAAAACTCTCGAAGCAAACGAGTTTTTATTTGAAGCCAAAGAACTTAAAGGTAAAAATCTAATTGATTGGCTGATTGGTCTGGCCGAAGAAAAAGGGAAAAAGCTTTCGGAAGAAAATGCACAGGTGATGGTTGACATTGTCGGCGAGAGCAGGAACATGCTCGAAGATCAGTTAGAAAAAATATGCATTTTCATTAGTGGAAAGAATGAAATAGCAATTGAAAGTATTCAGCAAGTCTCTTCTGAATTAAAGCAGTTTAATATTTTCGATTTGCAGAATGCAATCGGAGTAAAAGACAAAGCAAAGTCACTTACCATTGCGAACAATCTTCTTGATAACGGAGCTGAACCAACCTTCATTATCACAATTCTGACGAGATATTTTACGGGACTGGCAAAAATTCCGGAGCTGCAATCTAAAAACATCCCTGTGCAGGAAGCTGCTCGGATTGTTGGTACACATCATTTCTATTATCCTCAATACGTAAAAGCAAGAAATCTCTTTTCTGATCAAAAACTTGTTGAAGTTTTCCGTGCTTTGCTGAAAGCAGATGTATCGGTTAAAACCACATCTGCTGACGATAAAACAATAATTACTCTCCTGATTGCTGAAATTCTTCATAATTAAGACTCAATTTTTCAGAAAAACATCCATTTTGGTTAATTTGACAATGTCTATTTTGAAACAAATTTCAACTAACACAGGTATAAAAGCAGCTTAATGGATATAAAGCTCCATGAACTTTCGGATGAAGAGCTAATTCTTGAGTTCCAGAAGAACAACACGGAAGATGCCTTCAATATTCTGGTTCAGAGATATAAAAATCCGTTAACAAATTTTGTGTTCAGGTTTCTTGGTGATTATGAAGCTTGTGCAGATGTTGTGCAGGAAACGATGATAAAAGTTTACAGGTACAAAGATGCATATAACTCAGTGGCAAAATTCTCAACCTGGATTTACACCATTGCAGGCAATCTTGCAAGAACTGAATACAGAAGGCAGAGAAGAAGAAATATTTTCTCGATAAACGATTACGGTGAAGAACATAAAACTTATGATCTGCCGGATGAAAGCTCCAGACCGGATGTGATTACAGACAGCGGCATTAAAGATGAAATAATTCAAAAAGCATTATTGAAAGTAAAAGAAACATACAGAGAAGCAGTTATTCTCCGGGATATACAGGGAATGAGTTATGAAGAAATTTCTGATATACTTGGAGTAAATGAAGGAACAGTAAAATCAAGAATAAACAGAGGAAGAGCACAATTACAAGAATTGCTGAAAGGTATTTATAAAGAGTGAGTGATAATATGGAAAACGATGAAAAGAAATATGAAGATGTAATAAAAGCATTAAAAGGCCTGCAGGAAGTAAAAGCTCCCGCAAACTTTGAAGCTGATCTTCAGAGAAGAATAAATTCAGAGAAATTTTCAAAGGAAGAAAAGAAAAGTTTCTGGCAGAATATTTTTGTTCCGGCAAAATTAATTCCTTCTCTCGGATTAGTTTCTGCCGCTGTTGTAATCTTTTTTGTGATTGAGTCTAGAACTGAAGAAATGGATAATCCATTTCTTATTGAACCGAGAGTTCGTGAAGATGTTTTTGCTGTAACTGAGTTCGAAGAAGTGGAAAAAAAACAGGAAGAATTATCCAGGCAAAAATCTTTGAAGAAGGAAGAACCGGTTATTGAGCAAAGAACTAATGAAGGTCAATTAAAATCTTCTGAATTAAAATCAGCAGAAGATGAGTCAGTTGCTGGAAGAGAAGAATTAAAGCTTGATGATGTTCTGACCGATGAAAAAGATGTTTCCAGAGATAAAGGATTAACATCAGGAGCTTTCTCTGCAGTTGAATCAACATTGACGAATGTTACAGAAAGTCCGCAGCCCACAGTTCCGGCAGAAGCTAATGCAGAAGTAGTAACCGGGCAATCAATAACTAAAGATGAACTGAATTTCAGACAAATCCAGCTCAATGAAGAACAACAGCGAACTGTAAATGAACTGAAGAATCAGGTTCAATCCCTGAATAAAACAAACAAGACACAGAAGTAATCTGAATTCAGGACAAATTTTATAGTCCTGGCCTTAAATTCTTGCATAAAATCGTCTTTTTATTTCCTCATAATCTTTCTATATTTAGCCCTCAAATTTGAAGAAAATGTTTAAAAATCAAGGATTTAAAGATGAAAAAAGGCATTCATCCGGAATATAGACCGATTGTTTTTCAGGACCCATCCTGTGACTTCGCGATTCTTACAAAATCGACAATGAAATCTTCCGAAACAATAAAATGGACCGACGGAAATACTTATCCTTTGGTAAAATTGGAAATATCCAGCGGTTCGCATCCTTTCTTTACAGGAAAACAAAAGCTTGTTGATACGGCAGGTCGTGTTGAGAAATTTCAGAAAAAATATTCAACGAAGAAATCCGGCAAAAGTTAATTCTAAAATTATTGGTTTTCATCAAAGCCAGTTTATCTGGCTTTTTTATTTTTGGCGATATTTGAGGAACTATTTACAAGAAAGATTAGTCGGTATTTAAAACGGTATTAGTCAGATGAACAAAAAAATAAAAACGATCGCAATAAGTGCAGTTATCCTGATATTGCTGCTGATAATTTTTCTGCCGAAAATAATTTCTTCGGAAAGCAGCAGCCCGACAATGCAGGGCGGAAATATGAATATGCAAATTCCTGTCACTGCACATATAGTAGCTTATGAAAAGTTAAGTAACATCGTTTATACAACAGGGACTATTCTTGCGAACGAAGAAGTTGAATTGAGAAGTGAGACATCTGGAAAAATAGTTAGTATTCTATTTAAAGAAGGCGCCTATGTCAAACAAGGTGATCTACTGGTAAAAATAAACGATGCGGAACTTCAGGCTCAATTAAGAAAAGCTGAATCAAAAGTTAAATTGGTCGAAGATAGGGAAGCTCGTCAAAGACAGCTTGCTCAAAACCAGATGATCAGCCAGGAAGATTATGAGAGCACGTTGAACGACCTCCAGGCAAGCAAAGCTGAATACGATCTGATAAAAGCACAGATTGATAAAACAGAAATCAGGGCACCGTTCAATGGTGTTATTGGTTTGCGCGAAGTAAGTGAAGGAAGTTTTGTCACTACCTCAACTGTAATCGCACGACTACAAAATCTATCCAACCTGAAAGTTGATTTTTCTATTCCTCAGAAATATGCTTCGCAGGTTAAAATTGGCGATGAACTCGGATTCAAGCTGAGCGGAAATGATTTTCTTTACAAAGCAAAAATCTATGCCACCGAACCAAAGATCGATCCATCTACAAGAACATTGCGGCTACGTGCAATCTGCACAACAAACTACAAAGATCTGTTTCCCGGAGCTTTTGCAAATGTTGAACTGAATCTCAAAGAGAATGATGAAGCTATTATTATTCCGTCCGTTTCAGTTGTACCTGAATTAAAAGGTCAGTTAGTTTATCTTTACAAAAGTGGTATTGCAACACCGCAGAAAGTTGATATAGGTTTGCGTGAAGATAAGAGCGTTCAGATTACATCAGGTTTGACAGAAGGCGATACGGTTATCACTTCCGGCATTCTGCAGATAAGACCAGGTGCACCAGTTAAAGTAACAGAATTTAATTAATATTATTTAGGTAAGATTAAAGATGACATCTTCATAAAAAGATGTCATCTTTTAGAAATTATTTTATGAGTTTATCTTCAACAAGTATCCGCAGACCCGTACTTTCGATAGTGATGTCTATCGTTATTGTAGTATTTGGGATCATCGGGTATACTTATCTTGGTGTAAGAGAATTTCCTTCAGTAGATCCCCCAATAATTACTGTATCAACTAATTACATTGGCGCAAATGTAGATGTAATTGAAAGCCAGATCACCGAACCTCTTGAAGAATCAATTAATGGAATTGCAGGAATAAGAAGTTTGACTTCGGTCAGTAGAGACGGAAGAAGTACAATTACTGTAGAATTTGATATCGAAGTTGATCTCGAAGCTGCCGCTAATGATGTCAGAGACCGTGTTTCGCGTGCACAGTTCAATCTTCCACCAGACATAGATATACCGATTGTGGCAAAAGCAGATGCGGATGCTTTTCCCATAGTGTTTTGTGGAGTGCAGAGTAATACCAGGAATCTGATTCAGCTTTCTGAAATTGCCAATAATGTTTTTAAAGAGAGAATGCAGACAATTCCCGGTGTCAGTAGTGTACAGATCTGGGGAGAGAAGAAATATTCTATGCGTTTGTGGCTTGATCCTGGAAAACTTGCTGCGTTCAATCTATCCGCTGTGGACGTTCGAAATGCTCTGAACAGAGAAAACATCGAACTGCCTTCGGGAAGAATTGAAGGAGATAAAACAGAACTCTCGATCAGAACCGTCGGAAGATTATCTACTGAAGATGAATTTAATGATCTGATTGTTAAAGAAGATGCTGGCGGAATCGTGCGGTTGAGAGATCTGGGATATGCACAACTTGGTGCAGAAAATGAAAGAACAGTACTTAAGTGGAACGGAATCCCGATGGTTGGAGTTGTACTCGTCGCTCAGGCAGGTGCTAACAACATAGCAATAACCGATGAGTTTTATAAAAGGCTTGATCAGTTGAAGAAGAATCTCCCTTCTGATATTTCAACAGTAATTGGCTTTGATGTTACAACTTATATAAAAGAATCAATCTCTGAAGTCGAGCAGACAATTATCGTTGCATTTGCACTCGTCATTTTGATAATATTTTTGTTCCTTCGGGATTGGCGGACTACAGTTATTCCTGTTATCGCGATTCCAATCTCGCTCATAGGTGCATTCTTCGTAATGTACTTGGCAGATTTCACCATCAATGTTTTAACTCTGCTCGGAATCGTCCTTGCGATCGGAATTGTAGTTGATGATGCCATAATAGTTCTTGAGAATATTTATGTAAAGATCGAAGATAAAATGGAGCCGATGGAAGCTGCAAGAAAAGGTGCCGCTGAAATTTTCTTTGCGGTTCTATCAACTACAGTTGCACTTGCTTCGGTCTTTATGCCAATTATTTTTCTGCAGGGATTAACCGGAAGGCTATTCAGGGAATTCGGAATAGTCATAGCCGGAAGTGTTATCATTTCATCTTTCATCGCATTAACACTTACTCCGATGCTAAGTTCAAGAATCTTGAAACGGAGAGAGAAGCATAATGCTTTTTATAATATGACGGAACCATTTTTTGTGAAGATGAATGCTATTTACAAACGTCACCTGACAAGTTTTATGCAGCGGAGATGGATTACTTTCCCGGCAATTGTAATTACACTAATAATTATCTGGATATTATTTCAGAATATCCCAACAGAGCTTGCGCCGCTTGAAGACAGAAGTCGTATGAATGTAAATGCGATAGCACCCGAAGGAGCCACATTTGAATATATGGATTATTATATGGATCAACTTATCCAGGTTATGAAAGACAGCATTCCGGAAACTGTTGGAATTTTTTCTGTTACGTCACCGGGATTTGGTGCATCGAGTTCAGTTAATTCAGGATTTGCTGGTGCAATTTTAATTGAACCGAAATTACGAAAAAGATCGCAAATGCAAATTTCAGATGATATCACTCCGGTTGTTAATAAGCTCACCGGTGCACGAACATTTGTAACGCAACAGCAAACGATCGGCGGAGGAAGAAGAGGCGGTTTGCCGGTTCAGTTTGTTATTCAGGCTCCGAACTTTGAAAAGCTGGAAGAATTCCTTCCAAAGTTTTTAGATGAAACAAGAAACTATCCCATCTTCACTATTGTTGATGCAAATTTGAAATTCAATAAACCGGAACTAAAACTGAGCATTGACAGGCAGAAAGCGAGAACACTCGGTGTATCAACAGCCGATATAGCACAAACTATTCAGGCAGCATTCAGCGGTCAGCGATTTGGATTCTTCATCAAAGATGGAAAACAATACCAGGTAATTGGTCAGTTCTCAAGAGAGAACCGTGACGCACCGATTGACCTGAAATCAACTTATGTAAAAAATAATCGGGGCGAATTAATCCAGCTTGATAACGTTGTTTACACAGAAGAGCAAAGCGCGCCTCCGCAGCTTTACAGATTCAACAGATACGTTTCGGCTACTGTTTCTGCAGGATTAGCTCCGGGAAGAACACTTGGTGAAGGTATCGAAACCATGTATGAAATTGCAGATAAAGTTCTCGATGAAACATTTGCTACATCTCTCGATGGCCCATCAAAAGATTTTCAGGAAAGCTCATCAAGTTTGCTGTTTGCATTTATTCTCGCTCTCGGATTGATTTATCTTGTTCTCGCTGCGCAGTTCGAAAGTTTTAGAGATCCATTTATAATTCTTTTCACCGTTCCACTTGCTTTAGCCGGAGCCTTAATATCAATCTGGTATTTTGATCAGACGTTGAACATCTTTAGTCAGATTGGAATTATTATGCTTATCGGTCTTGTAACGAAGAATGGAATTCTGATCGTCGAATTTGCCAATCAAAGAAAAGCAGCCGGACTTGAAAAAACGGAAGCGGTTATCAGTGCAGCAATATCCCGTTTGCGACCAATTTTGATGACCAGCCTTTCAACCGTTCTTGGAATTCTTCCGATTGCACTTGCACTTGGTGCAGGATCTGAAAGCAGAGTATCAATGGGTATTGCAGTAATTGGGGGACTAATCTTTTCTACTTTCTTAACACTGTTTGTTGTGCCGGCGATGTATTCTTATTTGTCGAGGAAAACAGCAACAGTGACAAATGTAACGGAGACGGAGATTCCGCCTGTCATAGCTCAGGAATCTTAACTCAAAAAGTGTTAAATTTCAAAAAATTAAAAAGAAATTTATATGCACATCTGCATTTTTGAGGACGAACAACATTTAAATTTTGAACCGCTTGTCTATTCCAGACCGGTCTTTGATCTAATTTGCGGAATGACCACGCTGAAAGAAAAAATAATACGTGCATTCCCCAAAGAGAAACTCACATTAAAATGTCGCAGTTATCTTGAACCTTTCGTTAAATATGAAAATCCAAAACTTAAAGTAAATTCGTTCGCTGATGAAGATTATCTATTCATAAATGGAAGAATTGTTGCCCCTTCAAATCTGAAAAATATTTTAGCAGTGAAACCCGGAGAAGAAAAAGTTTTTATTTCGAATGGAGTTGTGGCTGCAGCAAAAGTTTCAGCAAAAAGAATTAAAGATATATCCCCGACTAATAGTGAATTAATTGACACAAAAATTTTCAGCAATCTTCCGACCGTTGAAGTTGATATCCCGAATGCAAATTATTTGTGGGATCTTGTTTACCTGAACGGGAAAGAAATTCAGAATGATTTTAAGATTATCACAAAAGGAAAATCATCCTCAAAGAAAAAATACCCGGGAGTAAATTTTGTAAACAGGAAAAATATTTTCATTGGTAAAAATGTTGACATAAACCCCGGTGTTGTGCTCGATGCTTCAACGGGACCAATATATATCGAGAAAAATGTAACAATCTTTCCAAATGCAGTAATTCAGGGACCATTTTACATTGGCGAATCATCCCGAATAAAATCCTGTGCTACAATTTATCCAAATGTGAGCGTTGGAAAAATTTGTAAAGTTGGTGGAGAAATCGAGGATACTATCATTCAACCTTACACAAATAAGCAGCATTCAGGTTTTCTTGGTCATTCATATCTTGGAAGCTGGATAAACATTGGTGCTGATACTAATAACAGCGATCTTCAAAATAATTATGGACCGATTACTGTACAGGTAAATGGAAAAAGAATTAATTCAGGAAAACAATTTGTCGGATTGATGATGGGCGATCACTCAAAGACAGCAATCAACACAATGTTCAACACCGGAACAGTTGTTGGATTTTCAAGTAACGTTTTTGGTGCTGGTTTTCCTCCCAAATATATTCCATCTTTCGGCTGGGGAGGAAGTGAATCGATGCAGGAATATAAACTGACAAAAGCAATTGAAACAGCAAAAGCTGTTTTTGCAAGAAGAGATAAAAATTTTACCAATGACGATGCAAAACTTTTTGAAACAATCTTTAACTTAACAGCAGAAGATAGAAGTAAACGAGGTTATTAGTGGATCAGGAAACGAATAACTCAGAAATCAAAATTGAAACGCATTCCATTACTGATTTGTATCAGGGTGTTCGCGGGTTAGCCATAAAAATTCTAAACAGAATTGACAGAACAGATGCATATCTTGAAAGAATGCTTGATAATGAAATGAAAAGTATGGAAATGAGCGGTCCGGACAAAGCGTTATTGTACGAAATCGTTCACGGTGTCGTTCGATGGCAGGGAAGACTTGATTGGATACTGAATGGCTTTTACAAAGGAACTTTTTCAAAAGCCATTCCTAATTTAAAGAATGCTCTGCGTGTTGCACTCTATCAGATTCTTTTTCTTGACAGAGTTCCGGATTATGCAGCCGTGAACGAAGTTGTTGAGTTTGTAAAAAAACTACAGGGACAAAAACCCGCTGATCTTGTTAACGCAGTGTTGCGTAATATTATCAGAAGTAAAAATACAATCCGGTATCCGGACCCCGATGAAGATCTGGTTGGTTATCTTGCTGCATACTATTCTCATCCTTCATGGATGGTAAAAAGATATGTTGCGAGATTTGGAAGAGAAAATACTGAAAAACTATTAGCAGCAAATAATGAAAAACCGTATCTGACTCTGCGAATTAACGCGCTTAAAACAAAACCTGACGAGTTCAAAACATTGCTTGAAAATGTCGGCTTAAAGTATCATCAGGGAAATTTCCTCCCTGAATTTTTTAAGCTGCATAATCTCACAAATATTACGGCGTGGGAATACTACACAAAAGGATATTTTAATATACAGGATGAAAGTGCCGGACTTGCCTGCAGACTTCTGGATGTTCAGGAAGGTCAGCGTGTGCTTGATATGTGTGCAGCCCCGGGAGGAAAGACAGCTTACATTGCCGCTCTAATGCATTCCAGAGGAGAAGTTGTTGCTATCGACAGGTTTGAAAGCCGATTGAAGCTGCTTCAAAAAAATATGACAAGACTGAGTGTTGATTGCGTCAGAGTTGTAGAAGCCGATGCACTTGAATATAAAAGTTTACCATTCGACAGAGTGCTTGTTGATACACCTTGTTCCGGCAGCGGTACGTTATCAAAGAAACCCGATATTAAATGGAAAAAAGATCTGTTTGATATTCGTGATCTGAATATTTTACAATCAAAGCTTCTTGCCAAAGCAGCTTCACTTGTTAAAGTCGGCGGAGTTGTGGTTTACAGTACTTGTTCGATTGAACCTGAAGAGAACTTCGAAATAGTAAAAAAGTTCCTCGAGGAAAATCCGAATTTCAGATTTGAGTCTGCCGGAGAAAAGTTCCCGGAAGAAATAATTGATGAGAACGGTTGCATTCAAACTTTACCCCACATTCATAAAACGGACGGAGCTTTTGCTGCAAAACTAGTAAGGATTTCCTGAAACTAAACTTAATAAGTTAGAAAAATGCTTGATAGATTTGCCGAACAATTAAGAAAAGCGAGACTGAAAAAAGGAATATCGCTTCAACAAATTGCCGCCAAGACAAGAATTGATATTAAATTTCTTGAGGCAATTGACAATGGCAATTTCGGTTTTCTGCCGGATTTGTATGTTAAAGCATTCCTCAGGCAGTATGCTAAGTCGGTTGATCTCGATGAAAATGAAACGATTAAGAAATATGAAGATGCACTTGCCGGCAAATTTATTGAAGATGACGAACCTAAATCGCTTCTTGAACAAAAGATAGAAACCAGACCCGAAGAACCGGAGATTCAGAAAGAAAAGCAAACGCCTGTATTCGATAGCTCACCTGCAGTCGAGAAACCAAAAGCAAAACCTGATGATCTTAATAAAAAACTAAGATTATTAATTTATGCTTCAGGAGCAATTCTGGTGGGAGTAATAATTTACTTTACGTTATCAAATCGGAGTTCGACCATAGTCGTTGAAGAAGTTCCTTATGAAAAAATACTCGAGGAAACCAGGAACCGTTATGAAGTCAAAGAAGAGAAAAAAGATTCGCTCGCTGTTCTGGTAAGTGCAGATAGTATTTCACTGCAATTTATAAATACAGATTCTGTTGATTCAGCCTGGGTGATGGTAATTCACGATGATTCTTTTAAAGAAGACTTCCTGCTTTATCCCGGTAGTTCAAAATCAGTCCGGGCTAAAGACAATCTGAAATTTACTCTGGGGAACTCCGGTGTGATTCTTCTGAAATTAGATAACCAGCAACTGAATTTTGAAGGCAGGAAAGGTTCCGTAAGACACTTTGAAGTGAACAGGAAAGGTATCCAAAGATTAAATTCTCCCCCGATAATTAAGATTGAGTAAGATGCCATCTTCTATTGAAAAAAAAATTGAATCCCTAAGGGAAGAAATTCGGGAACACGATTACAAGTACTACATTCTAACTCAGCCAACAATACCTGATTCGGAGTATGATAAGCTTGTCAAAGAATTAGAGGCGCTTGAGAAACTACATCCGGAATTAATAACTCCGGATTCACCGACTCAACGCGTTGGTAGTGATCTAACAAAAATATTCAAACCTGTAGAGCATAAAATTCCAATGCTCAGCCTTTCAAATACATATTCAGAAGAAGAATTATATGATTTCGACCGAAGAGTAAAAGAAGGTTTACCTTCAGGAGAAAAGGTTGAATATATTGTTGAACTTAAAATTGATGGAGCCTCGGTGAGCATAAATTATGTCAATGGAATTTTAAAAACAGCAGCGACTCGGGGCGATGGATCAGTTGGTGAAGAAATTACCGCAAACGTTCGGACGATAAAGTCGGTCCCGTTAAGAATTAAAAAAGATAATTCAATCTCATTTAAGCTGAACGATTTTGAAGTACGTGGCGAAATATTTATGAACATTGAAGATTTTGAAAAGCTGAATAAAGAAAGAGAAGAAAAATGTGAAAAGACTTTTGCAAACCCGCGAAACTCAACCGCAGGAACTTTAAAATTGCAGGATCCCAAAATTGTTGCAAAGAGACCTCTCAACATATTTACATACAGCCTTATCAGTCTTGAAGAAGAATTTAAATCTCAGGAAGAAAATCTTTCAATACTTAAAAAGCTCGGTTTCAGAGTTAATGAGCATTATAAAAAATGTGGAAGCATCGAAGAAGTAATTAAGGTTTGCAGTGAATTTGAAAAACTACGGGAAAAATTAAAATATGAAATCGATGGTGCAGTCATAAAGGTTAGCTCAATAAAACAACAGAACAGGCTGGGGAGTATAGCAAAAGCGCCACGTTGGGCTGTTGCTTTCAAGTTCAAATCTAAGCAGGCGATTACAAAAATTAATGATATAATTTGGCAGGTCGGGAGAACAGGATCGGTAACTCCCGTTGCGGAGCTGGAACCAAAATTTCTTGCCGGCTCAACTATAAGCCGGGCAACCCTTCATAATTATGATGAAATTGTAAGAAAAGATATCCGTGTTGGTGATACGGTTATCATTGAAAAAGGCGGCGATGTAATTCCGAAAGTAGTTCAGGTTGTTTTAAGTGAGAGATCTTCGGGCAGCAGAAAAACAAAACCGCCGGAAAAATGTCCAACCTGTGACTCCAAATTATTCAAACCCGAAGGAGAGGTTGCCTTCTATTGCGAAAACTCAGAATGTCCGGATCAGGTTAAGGGAAGACTGGAACATTTTGCATCTCGCGGCGCAATGGACATCGAAGGGCTGGGTGAATCACTGATTGATTTATTTGTTGAGAAGGGATTCCTGAAAACATACAGTGACATTTACAAGCTCAGAAAGTTCAAAAATGAGCTTGTTGCTATTGAAAGACTTGGAGAGAAAAGTGTTTCCAATCTCCTTGAATCAATTGATAAAAGTAAAGAAAAGCCATTTGACAAAGTGCTTTTTGCATTAGGAATCCGTTACGTTGGTGCCGGTGCAGCTAAAAAGCTGGCAACCCATTTCAAATCTCTTGATGCCTTAATGTCAGCAAATGAGGAAGATATAACAAAAGTTTACGAAATTGGTGAAAGTATAAGCAAAAGTGTTAAGAAATTCTTTAGTGACAGCCATAACAAAAAGATCATTGAAGAATTGAAAAAGGCTGGCTTAAAGTTTACATTTACTGATGCCAAAACTACTTTTGTGGGCGATAACTTCTTCAAAGGCAAAACTTTTGTGTTAACCGGTACATTAATATCTTTCACCCGTGAAGAAGCGGAGGAAAAGATAATTGGTTTTGGTGGAAATACATCTTCAAGCGTTAGTAAAAAAACCGATTATGTTCTGGCTGGTGAAAAGGCAGGTTCAAAACTTGATAAAGCAAAATCACTGGGCGTAAAAATTATAAGCGAAACTGAATTCAAAGAAAAGATTACTGAAGCAGAAAAGAAATGATGTCAACTTTAAAAGAACAGGCAGCTAAATTTGTAATACGGAGGAAAACTCCCATTGCTGAATTCAGTCAACGAAACTTTGCTTCAATATTGTCCAAAACTTATTCATTCCTTGTATTGATGCCGGCTAAAGAGAGCGATTTCAGATTTGTTTTCCCGATACTCGATTACCTGAGAGAACAGAGAAAAAATATTGTGGTGATGACATATGATTACCGTGTTAGTCTGCTTCAGCCTTACTTTAAGACAAACGCAATTGAACACGGTGTAAAAGATGAAACAAAACTAAGCCTTCCGTCAAAAAAACTGCTAGATAGATTATCCAGTATGAGGTTTGATGTTATCATAGATTCAAACAGGGAAGAAATTCTTTTCTACAGCTACATTGCAAAATCTCTTAACTCGCAGGTCAAAGTTGGCTTTTCCAGATCAGACTCTGATAAATATTTTAATCTACAGGTCATTAATAAGCAGAACGATCCGGAAACATCATACAAAAATCTTATCGATTGTTTAAAAATGTTTCAAGGGCACTAAAATGAATTTCGAAGTAAAGAAAGAATCCGGCATTACAATTTTTAAATTGAATGAAGCACGACTTGATACAAACATTTCAGGATTGCTCAAAGGCGAGTTTACTATGTTGCTGAAAGTTGAAGGTGCAAAAAAGTTTATACTTGATTTATCTTCTGTTGAAAGCTGCGATAGTTCTGGTCTAAGTGCTATCCTCGTTGCAAACAGAATTCTGAATTCCACAAATGGTCATATGAGAATCGCTTCACCATCCGAAAAAGTTTATGCGCTCATTAAAATTACACAGCTTGACAGGGTTCTCCCGGTTTGCCAGACAGTTAATGAAGCTTTTGAAGATTTACAAAAGCTGGGGTGATCACTTAAAATAAAATCTAAGCTTTACTGCTTTTACATTTTTCGTTGATATGTTCAAGAGCATCCAGGTTTCCTAGCCCTAATGCTTTTTTCAAATCGGCACATCCGCCTTCAATATCATCAATTCTATGCTTTAATAATCCTCTTTCATAATATGCTAGTTGATGTGTAGGATTATTTTCAATTGCTGACGAGAAATATTTTATTGCTTCGTTGATGTTATCTTTTTGTTTCAGACATATTGCAAGATCAAAATATGCTTCCGGTGAACGGCTTTCAGCATTTACGTAGCTTTTAAAGTTAAGAATTGCATTATCCAGATCATGCAGATGAGAATAGCTCAGTGCACGGTAATAGAAAGCATAGGGTTCTTTCATCTTCAGATTAATGCACTCGGTAAAATCGCTGACGGCACTTTCATAATTTTTCAGCTGTAGCTTAGTTAGTCCGCGGCAATAAAATCCTGTTACATCCTGTGGATTCATTTCAGCGGCAATACTGAATTCCTCAAGAGCAACTTTGTAATCGAGATTTAAAAAATTACTTACACCGTTTCTTATTGATTGCTGGGCTTTTAAGTTATTGATGTCAACGTGAGTAGAGTATTTTTTTATTTCAGTTTTTATATCCTTGGTCGGGAAGGCATGCTTTAATTTCGGTGCGACTTCAGTTGTTTTTTGGACTTCTTTCTCCTTTTCCCCTTCACTTTCTCTGGATTTTTCTTCAGCTTCATCTTTTGCCTGCTTTTCGAGCAACTTTTCCAATTCGGTTCTTTCACGGAGAGACAACTTGGCTTCGAACTCTTTATTCCCCTTTTTAATGAATAGAATAAGCCCGTAAATAATAAAGACTAATGCTATTGCGCCGAGTATATACAGCATACTGAACTCACCATTTCTTATGTATTATTTTAAGCTGCAGTTAATTATAATAAAATATACTACAACAAATTTAGACAAAAATCCATATTTTTTCATTCAAGATTAGATAATTGTTAATGAACCTTTAACATTTTACCGGGGAGAGAGTTTCTTTTCTGCGGATTACGAATTTTCTTCTTTAGAAGCTTTTAAAATGAAGTTCAAAATCTCGTCCGGGAGAATGATTAATTGTTTACAAAGCCAAGATTTTGTATAAAATATCCGGTAATATTTGAAAGAATTTAATTACAGATCCCTGAAAAATTTAAAACTTATCGTTTCGGATATCGATGGAACACTGCTGGACGATAATGGTGAACTGGGAATGGAAAGCAAAAAACTAATCCGGGAGTTGATGAAAGAAGATGTTATAATCTCGCTGGCAACGGGCAGACTTCATTCTGCTGTGCGGGAAGTTGCAGATGAACTTTCATTAAATGGTTATGTTATTTCTCTCGATGGAGCCCTGATTAAAAATTTTGTCAGCGATGAAACTATATTTGAATCATTTCTGAAAAAACGCTATGTAAAAAAAGCGCTTCAACTTTCCGAACAGCTGCTTGTTAACATTGTGCTTTGTCATGGAGCTTCAATTTATTATACAGAAAATAATTCAATTATACCGTCTTTGCTCAGCAAGTACGGCGCATTTTATACAAAAGTAAGCTCGTACGATGATTATATTAAAAACACACTTGAAATAGTTTGTTCAAGCGATGTGAAGAGTTCAATTAAGCAGATGGAAGACAAATTCAATTTTCCGAGTACAATTGGCTGCAACACGTCATATTTTCGCAGTAAGAAAAACGAAAATATTTTTTATCTTGAGATTAGAAAAGCAGGCTGCTCAAAAGGTAAGGCATTTCGCCGATTATTACGTCATTCATCCTTGAAGCAAGAACAAGCAGCAGTTATCGGCGATTGGTACAATGATATTACTATGTTTGATACAAAAGGAATTAAAGTAGCTGTTGCAAATGCAATCCCGGAATTGTTGAATGCAGCTGACATTATTACAACAAAGCCCAATAAGGATGACGGAATTGCTGAATTTTTTGAAATGGTTTTAAAAGCGAAGAGAGATAAAAATGGATAATCCTGAAAATCAAAAAAGCGGGAAAGCTTTGTTTACGAAGTTTGTAATGGGCTTTGTTACAATAATTTTAATTGTGCTGATGTTTCCCAAAGGCGAGTCTATTGAATTCGAAGTATCGGAAGGCTCTATCTGGTTGTACGATGATTTGATTGCTCCATTCAGCTTTCCTATTAAAAAGAGCGATGAAGTTTACAGAAGGGAAGTCGAGGCAGCAAAAAAAAGTGTGTATCCAGTTTTTCTTGATGAGAGTGCAAACAAACAGAAGAGCATAGAAACTTTAAAGAATTACAATTCATATCTAATAAAAGTACTTGATGAAAGTATTGAAGCAGAATCCGAAGCAGTTACAAATCCCACTTTTCTCAGCACGCCTTCTTTCTTAAGTCTGCAGAACATGAGAATAAGAGAGAGAAATCTTATCAAAACAAGTCAGCCATTGAAGAACTTTTTTAACACTGCTGCGGATGCTCTGTCTTCAACATATGTGACAGGAATTCTTAGTATTGAATCCGGATCCCAGTTAAGAGACAGCATCGCTTTGAGGAAAGGCAACTTTGACACAATTGAACCGATCAGCAAAAACCTGTTCCTGGATCAGGCTAGAAAAGAAATTACCGAAAGAGTTAACAGATCTGAATTTTCCGAAGAAATAAAAACGGCATTGCTCGAGTACACTACTCACTTTTTATTACCGACAGTCGTTTACAGCAGTGAGTTAACTGATGAAGAAACAACTCAGGCACAGAATAATGTTTCGCGGTATACAGGGATTGTAAATGAAAATGAAAGGATAATTGCAAAGCACGACAGAGTTACGAAAGAAATTAAGTTGAAGATCGAATCGTACAAAGAATCAAAAGGCGAACTGATCGGTAAAGGTGCATTAATTCTCCAGGCAGTTGGCAAATTTTTTCATATTGGATTAATACTCTCATTGCTTGTCACATATTTATATCTGTTCAGGAAAAAAATCTTTTTTGACAATCAAAAACTTTTAATGTTCGTTATCATTATACTGTTCGTATCGTTCGTTACCTTCCTGATCAACCAGGTAAGAGTGCAGGCACCTCTTCAATATCTGATTTTTATTCCTGCGGCTTCAATGATACTTACGATTATGTTTGACTCGAGAATTGGATTTTATTCAACTGTGATAATGACTCTTATTACCGGTGCTCTGAGAGGAAACGATTACACTTTTATGGCGATGAATTTAATTGCCGGCGGAATTGCAGTTTATTCGGTTCGTGACATTAAAAACCGTTCGCAGATTTTCAGATCATTTCTTTTCATTTTACTAGGCTACATTCTTTCAATCTTCGCATTTGGATTTGAGCGGTTCGCTCCTGTTGATAACCTCCTGATTGAATCAGCTTTTGCAACTACAAATGCGCTGGTCAGTCCTATACTCACGTACGGTTTGTTGATTTTCTTCGAAAGATTTTTCAAAATTACAACGGACCTGACGCTTCTCGAACTTTCTAATTTCGACAGACCTTTGTTAAGAGAACTTGCACGGAAAGCACCCGGAACATTCAACCACTCAATGACGATGGGAACAATGGCGGAAGCTGCTGCCGAAAAAATCGGTGCCAATCCGCTGCTTGCAAGAATCGGAGCCTACTACCATGATGTCGGCAAGACAATTTCACCGCAGAATTTTGTTGAGAACCAGTTGAATAATCAGAACGTTCACGAGAACCTAACTCCTGAAGAAAGTGTAAGTATGATTGTCCAGCATGTTAAAGAAGGTATTGAGCTCGCAAAGGAACACAAGCTTCCTCACGAAATAATTGATTTTATACCTATGCACCACGGTCAAATGGTAATGAGTTATTTTTTTGAAAGAGCAAAGAAGATTTACGGTGAAGAAAAAGTTAAAGTTGATGATTTTAGATATCCGGGACCAAAACCGAATACAAAAGAAACTGCAATCGTTATGCTTGCTGATGGATGCGAATCGGCAGTCAGGTCAATTGATAATCCCGATCCAACAAAAGTTGAAAATGTTATTGACAGCATTTTCAAATCGAGGATTGACGACAAGCAGTTGGAAGAATCTCCGGTCAATTTCAGAGACATAAAAATTATGAAGGAAGAATTCCTTAGTATACTTCTCGGTCAGCACCACAGGAGAATAAAATATCCGAAACAGGAAGAAGCCGAAAAAGGAATCCAGACAGAAAATAAATAATGGATGTTTTTTTAAGAGAATACCTGGCATCACTCAAGCTTGAAAGAAATCTTTCAGAAAATACAATTGCTTCTTACCAAAACGACCTCTCATCTTTACTAAACTTTTTAAAAGATTCTGGAGTTGTTGATCCTTCGCAGATAACTTCAAAATTACTCAACGACTTTTTTATTTTACTTACAAAACTAGGCTTGAGCAGCAGGTCATCTGCAAGATATTTTTCCTCGCTTAAAGGATTCTTTGGTTATCTTTCTTCCAGCAGTTACATTGAAACAAATCCGATGGATAAAATATCCGCACCAAAAGTAAGTAAGGGATTGCCAAACGTTCTCAACATAAATGAAATTGAAGCGATACTTTCTCAGCCCGATATCAGCAAAAAACTTGGAATGAGAGATAAAGCATTACTTGAAACATTTTACGCCTGCGGACTTCGTGTTTCTGAGCTTATTAATCTTAAAATATCGGATCTTTTTTTGAATGAAGAGATGATAAGAGTTTTTGGTAAAGGCTCGAAGGAAAGGTTTGTACCGATTGGCTCTTCTGCAATCAATTGGATCACCGAGTATCTGAAAAACAGCAGACCGTTGCTGGAGAAGAAAGCGAAAAGCCAGCACGTTTTATTTTTGAATAGCAGGGGAACAAAACTGTCGCGAATGGGCGTTTGGAAAATTGTTGACAGCAATGCAAAGCTTGCAGGAATAAAAAAGGAAGTTCATCCGCACACATTCAGGCATTCATTTGCAACTCACTTGCTTGAAGGCGGTGCTGACCTCCGCGCTGTGCAGGAAATGCTTGGGCACGTTGATATTTCCACAACGCAGATCTATACTCACATTGACAGGGATTATATCAAACAAGTTCATAGGGATTATCATCCGAGAGGATAAAAAAATTTTATAGTAAATATGTAAAAACAAACACGTCGCAAAAAATTAACACTGGCCAATCTTGACATTATAATATTCATTAATTACGTTTCGAGTGGAAATTAATTTTATGATAACATTCCTTAGGATTCTTCGGCAATGTTTATCTCTCGAACATACGGTTTTGCTTTACTGAACTTAACATTAGTTGAGCAGTTAATTTCCTGTTACAATTTTTATCCCCCCCCCCGCAAAACTTATCAAAAAGATCCCTCAGACAGCGATGAAAAAGAATTTTCATATTGTTGCTGGAGAAAAATATCCAACGGGTTTTACGTAGTATTAATTCACAGCTAAATTTTATTATTTAATTAAAACAAAATTTATATGAGAATATTAATTTTTATTATAAAACTCGGCCTGTTTATATGTGTAACTATAGAAGCACAGACTCCTATACGAAGGTTAGAAAATGTTCCAAAAGAATTTATTGAACGTTATCAACAGGAATCACATGAATACAACCCACTTCATGTTGGTGATATGTGGCAATTTGTAGATTATTCTGGAAATTATGATGAAGTAATAGTAGATATGGATACAATCATTTACAACGAGATATATTATCGAAAACTCGATATGTTTTTTTCATATGATTCCACTTATTTCTACTTGGAGCGAAACGATTCATCAAAGGTAGCAACTTACAGACTTGATATTGAGGATCTAGATGAGGATGGAGACTCACTTGATGAAATTCTACTAGATAGTTTAGAGGTGCCTCACGCCACAAATTATTCTTCTTATCGATATACTTGGAGGAATGGAGATCCTGATCCAAAACCTGTGGTTATACAAGGTCCATATTGGGTTATTGTATTTGGTGATACTGTAATGGCAAGGATAGCATCATATCTTTTTCAAGATGATTTGATAGCAGATAAGTACGGTGTAGTTGAAATTTATCCGGAAGGAAGTCCACCTTTATTCTTAACGGGTATGATTATAAATGGGATAAAATATGGAAATATTGTTGAGGTTGATGAATTAACTAATTCGTTTTTTTCTGAGTTTAGATTAGAGAATAATTTTCCCAATCCTTTTAATCCGGTTACTGTGATAAGATTTTACCTGCCAGAACCAACATTTGTAAAGCTGAAAGTTTTTGATATTCTTGGTAATGAGATCAAAGTAATAAATGAAGAGAAGAATAGTGGATTTCACGAAATTACTTTCGATGGGTCAGAATTATCAAGCGGAGTTTACTTTTATAGTTTACAGGCATCAAAATATTCTGAAACTAAAAAAATGATTTTAATCAGATAAAAACTGAAAGAAGGCAAAAATGAAAAAGAAAATCTTAATACTAGTTATATCCTTGTTTTCAAGTTTATTGCTTGCTCAACAAGACCAAATGTTTGTTTGTGGAATGGGAGATACATCTTTCTACCGTTCACCTGAGGATAGAGGTGGACTCTACACACCGTCAGAAGGAAACCTTAAAGCTATAGTGGTATTTATCCAATTTAAAGATGATTACTTTGAGAGTTCTGGCTGGCCTTTAAATACATTCCCAGTTTGGGCCAGGGACATGATGGATCCTGAACCCGGAGAACCATTCCTTAGAATAAACCTTTCTCATTATTTCCATGAAATGTCGAATGGAGTATTTGAGATTTACGGTTATGTTCATCCTGCAGTAATCGTAACTTATGAGGATGAGGAAGATTATGGTTCAAATGGTTTAAAGTATGTGAATCAGGAAGTTCTTACTCGCTTGGATGCATACATAGATTATTCTGACTTCGATAATTTTACTGGAAATATTTCTGGAAGTGATGGTAAAGTTGATATGATATTTTTAATCTATCGAAAATTTGATGGCCCTCTAATTGGTTATCCAACGGGTAAGGGATGGACAGGTAATGCGTCTCTAATATTACCTTATGATCTTACATTTGATGGTGTAACAATTAAAAGAGGATTTCCTGGCTCAGGTATTCAGCAAAGAGGCGGATATAATGGTGAACATTATACCATGTATCAAGCAGCACACGAATTTTGTCACCATGAATTTGGCAGTGGTCATATTCCTGGAAATTCAAATTTATCTATAATGAACGGAGGACCTGCATGGAATGCTTCCAGAGGAATGCATCCATGGGAAAGAGAAAAACTTGACTGGATAGATTATCAGGATAAAAGCAGAGATGACATCATTTATGTAACGGATTTCTATACTACAGATGATGTTTATAGAATTCCGGTAAGTACGACTGAGTATTTCCTGATAGTGAATCATCAGGATATTAGTCCCCATGATTGGGCAGGGGACAAAGGGATATATATTCATCATGTTACCAATGCTAATTATTTCCCTCCTTCGCTAAACGTTGAATGTGCGGATGGTAACTGGGAATTTACTGTTGACACACAGAATCAAAAAGTCTTACGTGGCAGATCGAATAAAACGACAAATGAGGATGAACTTAATTTCTATGAAGAAATAAATGGTATTGGTTATTTCTGCCGTACTCCATTTTATCCTGCAGATGATGCATGGGGTGATTCATACGATGCGTTTGATTTAATATTTAATAATGTTTTTTCACCCAAGAGTAATCCATATTCAGTAAATGGCGGTTCACTAAATTTTACAATTGAAGTTCAGCAGAAATTACCTGGGAATACATATAAATGTCAATTATACTTTACTTATCCGTACTCAGGAAAACCATCAAAGCCACAGAATCTTGCAGTGGAGCCAAGCCAAAACAATCACCCATATTTGACTTGGGATGCGAATCAAGAACCTGATATGTTGTTTGGCGGAAAGTATAATATATACAAGAAAAAAATCATTGCCGGTTCTTGGAGTTGGAATTATTTAGCTCAAACAACTAATATTTATTATGAAGATATTATAGAGGAATATTGTCCCTCTTATCCACAAGCTTGTATTAATGAATCTAATATTTATTATGTGGTCAAAGCTGTAGATAATCAATATCTTACATCAGTTCCAAGTGACTCCGTAATGGCAAGGGTAGAAGGAACTCCACCACAAAAGGCAGTTGCTCAAAATACTACGAAGCCTGTTGAGTATAGTTTAATGCAGAATTATCCCAATCCATTTAATCCAACAACGACTATTTCTTACTCTATTCCGAAGAATGGTTTAGTCATATTGCAAGTATTTGACATATTAGGAATAGAAGTAGCTAAATTAATAAATGAAGTAAAGGAAGCAGGAAATTATTCTGTTGCATTCAACGCATCAGAATTGCCAAGCGCAATTTATTTCTATACTTTAACTTCAGGTGACTTTTCGGCAACAAAGAAATTAATTTTGCTGAAGTAGATTAAGATCAAGAAATAAATAAAGGTCGGGCAAACCAACCCGACCTTTTTTATTAATCTTGCCGAAAACAAAGTGTACATAAATTTCTTTACATCAATTCTTTAAACTGCACTTTTATTATTTTTAATATACTTAAACCAGAAATTGAGCTAATATTATAATGTCATTATTTCATCTAAAAATATTATTAACAGTTATTTTGCTTGTTCTTATTACATCCTGCAAAGACAAAAGCAAAACCGAACAGCAAAAAGACGCAACCGGAATTACAGATACTTTAACTTCAACAAGCGGGAAGAGTTTTCTTTTTCTTACCGAGTGGTTCGACAAAGTTGGTGTTCATAAATATGATCTGGAAAAGAAAAAGTACAAACCAGTCTGGTGGCATCCGCGGGAAAATGTTGTAATGCTTGTTTATAAACCCGGAAAACTGCCAACATATTTTTTCACTGCAGATAAAATTACCAGCAAAGGAAATATCCCGGCTTTCAGCGGACTGAAACTGTTTATAATTTCAAACGACCTCTCCGAAATAAAACAAATTGATGACATCGGCGATGGAGTTCAGTTCACAGCCAGATGGAATGACGATGAAAACCTCGAGTTATTATTTACTGCTGTTGACAAAACGATCGCAAATTATGTTAATCAGTACACAAAAGTTTATGATCATTACGGCAAGCTGGTCGACAGCGAAATAAGAACTTTTGATATCCTAAAAAGCGGATTCCCACAGTTGGTTCCTCCTAGAAGTCCAAGCTTGTCACCTTCCGGAAAATTCGGAGTTTCATTCAAGCAAGACTCAGTGTTTCTAAAATCAGCAGGCAGCGATTCGCTTGAATTTGTTTCTGTGATGAAGCACAATCTGAATAAACTCAAATGGAGCGAGGATGAAAAGTATCTCATCATCTCAACTCTCGATCTTACCAATGAAACAGTTAAAACAAAAAATCCCGAAACCTCTGAATTATTCATATATTCACTGGAAACAGATTCATTAATTGGCGCTTTCGGAGGTGCGGGAATTAAAAACTTTGTAACCTTGAACGATTTACTGATTTTTGATAACGGATTTAATAATAATTGTATTGTTAGCATTTTTGATCTGAAGAAGAAAAAAATTGTGAACACAATAAAGACGGTGAGCGGTGCAGGATTAGTTATCATTCCGCAAATTTAAAATCTATGAAAACGTATATACGAATACTTCAATATGTTAAGCCGTACTGGAAAAGACTGATTTTAATTTTTGTCCTTTCGGTGCTTTATGCTGTGTTGAATGGTGTATCAATTTACCTCGTCATTCCTTTGCTCGATACTTTATTCCAGGAAGGAAACGTTAGCAATCAAACAGAAACCACGCAGCAAATTGACCAGACATCGTCGCTTCTTCCGGGATTTATTAATGATTTTAAAGATTCAGTTAGCGACTGGTTTACAAATTTTGTTTACCAGGGAGAAAAAATCGACATATTGCTGAAGATTTGTTTTATAATCCTTCTTGTCTTCTTTCTGAAAAATCTATTCGGATATCTTCAATCCAACTTAATGTCTTATGTTGAATATTCTTCAATGAATGATTTGCGTGATGCAGCCTACAGGCATCTTCACAAACTTCCGATTGGATATTTCAAAAAAGAAAAAGTCGGGAACCTGATTTCCCGTTTCACAAATGACGTTACAAAAATCCAGGACAGTGTCTCGGCCACTTTCAGCAATCTTATAAAAGAACCTTTGACAATAGTCGTCTTCCTGATCATTGCTCTGAGTATCAGTTGGCAGCTAACGTTGTTTTCATTAATCATTTTACCGTTGTCAATGCTTGCAATTCTGTGGATTGGTCTGAAAGTGAGAAAGCAAAGCTCGATTGTTCAGGGAAAACTTGCAGACATTACTACTGTTCTGCAGGAAACAATTTCCGGAGTTAAAGTCGTTAAAGCTTTCGGTATGGAAAAGTTTGAGAATAAAAAATTTCTTACCGAGACAAGAAACTTCTTGAGAGAGATGCTGAAGATCGTAAGAATCAGAAATGCTTCGTCTCCGCTAACTGAGATGATAAGCATACTTGTCGGTGCGATAATTATTTATTACGGCGGAACACTCGTGCTTCAAAGCTCAACTATTTCAGCAAGTCATTTTATGGGATTCCTTCTCGCGATTCTTCAACTTATGCGTCCGATAAAGGAATTGAGCACAGTCAATACAAGAATTCAGGAAGCTGGTGCAGCGGCGGATAGAGTTTTTGAAATACTTGATACCGTGCCGGATATTAAAGACAAAGATAATGCAAAACAGATGGGAGTGTTCGGCGATAAAATAATTTTTAATGATGTTTGCTTCCGATATGAAGACTCAGATGAATGGGTTCTTGATAAAATTAATTTTTCTGTACAGAAAGGAGAGATTATTGCTCTAGTTGGACCAAGCGGCGGAGGTAAATCAACACTTGTAGATCTAATTCCACGATTTTATGATGCAACCAGAGGAAGCATTGCTATTGATGGTGAAGATATCCGCAATTTCTCATTGGAATCTTTACGTAATAAAATGGGAATCGTAACGCAGGAAACTTTTCTTTTCAACACTTCTATAAAACAGAATATTGCTTACGGACTTGACGACTGCCCTATTGACAAAGTAATCGAAGCCGCAAAAGCTGCAAACGCCCACGACTTCATTATGCAAACTCCTGAAGGTTATGAAACAGTAATTGGTGAAAGAGGAGTTAAATTATCAGGAGGTCAACGTCAGCGGTTGACTATTGCTAGAGCAATTTTGAAAAATCCTGACATTATGATTTTTGACGAAGCAACTTCATCTCTTGATAATGAGTCTGAAATCCTTGTTCAGGAAGCAATTGAAAGAATGATGAAGAACCGAACAACATTCGTAATAGCTCACAGGCTCAGCACAATAAGAAATGCCTCGATGATTTTTGTGATAGAAAAAGGAAAAATTGTTCAATCAGGAACGCACCAGCAGCTGATGTTAAAAACGGACGGTTTATATAAAAAGCTTTATGAAATGCAATTCAGGGATAGCGATTGATGCCCGATCAGGAAAACAAATCATATAAAATTCTCGACTGGATAATAATATCATTATTCATCATTTTCATTTTAAGTCTTAGCAATTCGATTTTTGTTAACCAGGTTGGATACTTCGGCGCACTTCTTTTCATACTTATTAAAGCTTTTCTGACAAGAAAAAATCCTTTCAGCAAAACGGGGCTCGAGCTTGCGTTTGCTCTTTATATGATTGCTGAAATTCTCGCGTTGATCTTTTCGGATTACAAAGCAGAAGCATTGCACAACTTTACGAAAAGAGCGATGCTTATTCCAATTGTTTACACAACAATCACTGTAACATCAAACCTGAAAACCGGAAAAAATTTTTTCATTCTATTTCTTGTCGGTTCACTGGTCACGGGAATTGTATATCTCATCGTTTCAGTTCAGTATTATTTAAACAATCAATACCTGCTTACTGAATCAGGACCTGCGTTAATTCAAAATCCGATTACAACAAGCGAAATAATAAGCTTCACAGTTTTATTCCTCTTTGCATTTATTATAAATGAAAAAACAAGCTTAAAACAAAACTGCTGCTATACTTGGGTTTTGCAATTTCAGTCTTGACTTTGATCGCCACGTATAAGCGAACTGGCTGGATGGGTGTTGCGGTTGGAATAGTTCTGATACTTTTAATAAAACGACAATGGAAAATTCTGATCCCGATTTTTATTGCTGGAATAGTTTTATTCATGATTGATAAAAATGTCAGCCAGGTAAGTGTTTATGATTTTGAGGGATCAAGTGCGAAGAAACTTTATTCATTCAATACAGATGGAAGAGCCTGGTCAGTAGCAAAAGATGACAGCTTGTTTATTATCAACGATTACGAAAACGGACTTCTATTTTATAAAGACTCCATTCTCATAAAAAGAATTGCTACTCCGGAGCCAGCAACTTCCTTTCTTAAAGTTGATGATAGTGTGTTCATTGCTCAGCTGATTGACACAAGATTTTTGGTTTTTAAAAGAAAGAATCAGGAAATTCATCTGATAAATGAAATTTTACCTCCCGGTGATACAAAAGACTTCTTCCTGCTTGATGAATCACTTTATGCTTTGGACATTGACAGCGGCCTGACATATTACAGTTCTATCACAAAAGAATCCATGCTGGTACGTTTTCCGGAATTAAAAGGATTTAATAAAATGTTCGTTGACTCCTCATCCTTTTACTTCGCAGGTGACAGATCAGGCGCGGCGGTTTATTCAAGAGAAGGAAATTTTCCCGGAGAATTATTAGCGAAAAAAGAAATAGATAATATGAGAAGAATTCATTTCTTTGAAGGAAAAATGATCGTCGGTAATCCTGCTGGTTTGCGAATGTTCGCGTTTGAAAATAATGAAATTGTGTTAAAAGATCATCCGAAAGAGATACAGCAGGTTAACAGGATTGATAGTGACGGAGATATTCTTGCAGTGCTTACCGGCGATGGAACAATTTACAAGCTTAAGATGAATGAAAATCAGAAGTTCGATTTTGTTGCAAGCGATAAAGTTTCACCGAAGCCAACAAACTTTAATTATTCTGATGGAAATCTTTATTGCACGTATATAAAGCGTGGAAGACTTCTCAGCTTTTTTGATCCGCATCTTCCACAGAACTTCAACCGGCTTGCAATGTGGCGTGGAGGTATCGAGATTTTTAAAGATCATCCACTTTTTGGTGTCGGTGATATTGATCTTGCAAAGTATTATGTTAAATACAAACGACCTTATGACAAAGAGATCCACGGTCATCTGCACAATAATTATTTTCATTTTCTTGCGACACTGGGATTATTCGGATTCCTGTCGCTGATCTTTTTGTTTGTGATGATAATAATGGTCATTACAAAAATTTATAAATCGACTAAAGGAAAACCGTTCATTGCATCATATTCAATTGGTGCGCTGGCTTCGTTTGTGAGTATTTTGTTTGCCGGATTATCTGAGCTAAACTTCTGGGATCAGGAAATTGCAACATTAATTTATTTTACAGTCGGATTGAACATAGCATTGTTCATTCGTTATAAAGAAGAAAATCAGGTTACTGAAGAGACAAAGTAACTTTAGTTAGTATCTATTTGTTTTAAACCGTTAAAACGGTTTGGATTGTTTCTTTTGATTGATAAACCCACGGATTAATCCGTGGGTTAATTGGAATAAAAATACTTTTATGTGAAACCGTTTCAACGGTTTTTATTTATAGTTTATAAAGATAATTGCTTGAGTAAAGTAGAATATCATAGTTATTTTTGAAACCTGTAGCATTATCATTTTGTAAATCAATAATCATAGACCAATGCAAAACAACGACAAAAAAGAAATTGTAAAAAACATAAAGAAATTATCTTCGCCATTTAATTCTAAATGCAAAGAGCTGACAATAATTCTTGCCGCCGGACATGGGAAAAGAATAAAATCCCAGCGTTCAAAAATGCTGCATACAATCTGGGGAATTCCAACAGTTGAAAGAGTCCACATCGCCTGCACAAAAGCTGTAAAAGGAATTAACTCAGTTGTGGTTGTCGGAATAAAAGCTCTCGATGTGATAAATGTTCTCGGGAAGAAATCAAACACAGCTTACGCATACCAGGAAGAACAGAACGGAACCGGACACGCAGTTCAGGTTGCTTTAAAAAACATAAAGAAATTTCCTGACGATGGAATTGTTTATGTTCTACCGGGAGATATGGGATTGATCGATGCTGAAACTCTTAAAAGCTTCAGAAAAAGTTTTATTGATTCTAAAGCTGATATGATCGTTCTTACAGGAATTTACAACGGCGATCCGGAACAGAATAATTACGGTAGAATACTTCGAGTAAAAGAATTTGATACAAGAGGAACAAGATCGCTTGGCGACAAAGGAAAAGTCATTGAAATTATTGAACATAAAGATATTCTCGCTCTTCCTGCTGATAAATCTTACGAAGCTGTCTACAAAGGAAGCAAATACTCTTTCACTAAAGAGGAATTAATTAATAACAGCGAATATAACTCCGGTGTGTTTGCTTTTCGATACGGCAAGCTGAAAGAGTTGATAAGCAAACTAAAAAGCGAAAACGTTCAGAAAGAAATTTACCTAACCGATTTAATTTCATTATTTAATGAAAAAAATTATTCGGTTGCTGCTGAAAGTCCTGAAAAAGATTACGTCGTGATGGGCTTCAATAATAAGTCTGTGCTGAAAGAAATGGAAGCGATTGCCCGGAAGAATGTATACGAGAAGCTTAAAGATATAATCGAAATTGAAGACCCCGACGATTTCTTTATCCACGAAAAAGTCGTTGATAATATTTTAATGGCAGATAAAAAATATACAGCTCTCGATGTTGTTGTCGGAAAAGGCGTTCACATCGGGAAAGATGTGGATTTGAATTTCAATCTTCAGCTTGGTAAAGATGTTTTTGTTGACGGTAAAGTTTTGTTTGGAAAGAATGTTTCCGTAAGTCGTAACGTTCATCTTTCCTGTTACCCGGGGCAAACACTTAAAATTGGTAACGATGTGCAAATCCTCTGGGGAGATATTATCAAAGGAAATATTATTATCGGTGATGGCTCACGGATTGAATCCAGCGTTAATATGACCGGCAGCGATGAATTCCCGCTGCGGATAGGAAAGAACGTTTTGATAAAAGGAACCTCGTACATTTTCGGATCAAAGATAGCCGACAAACTTTTTATCGAGCACAGCATACTTGTAAAAAAGAAAGTCCGCGCAGTGAAAGATAAAAAGGGAAATATACAGCCTGTGAGATATTTTGTGCCGGAGAGTGAGGGGGAGAGCGCAATTCAAGATATGTAAATTAAAAGCTCTTCAATTGAAGAGCTTTTTTTGTGTGAGAAAAATTGTGAGTGAGTTACGCTTTTTTCTGCAAGCTGTTCAGGTGTCTTGTAATCAGGGATTTTTTTCGTGAAGCGGTGTTCTTTTTAATAAGACCTTTTAAAGTTCCTTTATCTAAAATGCTGACAGCTTCTTTGTAAAATTTCTCTGCTTCTTCTTTGTTCGTAGTTGCTAAAACTTTTTTAACACTTGATTTAATTCTGGATTCTGCCGCTTTGTTAACTACCTGTCTTCTTGCACTTACTCTGATTCTTTTTTCAGCCGATTTATGAGTTGCCATTAAATGAAAATCCTTCTTTTTTAACTAATTATTACTTCTTTTTGTCAAAATTTGAGTGCCAAATATAGGCTATGCAGGGTTTGAAATCAACCTTTGCAGGAGTAACTTTTGCTGGTAAATTTAAGCTAATTTAGTCTCGAATTGTCATCCTGAGCCTGTCGAAGGATGACGTCACACTTCGATTAACTCAGTGTGACAAATACTTAATATTATCATGCTCAAAATCAACGAAATATATCACTCAATACAGGGAGAAAGCACAAGTGCGGGAAGACTGTGTGTTTTCGTCCGGCTGACTTACTGCAATCTCCGATGCACTTACTGCGATACTGAATATGCTTTCTATGAAGGAAAGGATTTTTCGGTCGAACAGGTTATTGATGAAGTTGAAAAATACAATTGCAAGCTGGTTGAAGTAACCGGCGGTGAACCTCTTGTTCAAATGGATGAATGTCTCGAGCTGATGAAGCGACTCTGCGATCTTGGATATGAAGTGATGATTGAAACAGGTGGGAGTCTTCCGATTAAAGACATTGATCATCGAGTGAAAATAATTATGGATTTGAAATGTCCTTCCAGCGGAATGGAAAAGAAAAATCTTTATGAGAATGTTAATTATCTGCACGCAAAAGATGAACTTAAATTTGTAATCGGCAATCGCGAAGATTATGAATGGTCAGTTGATGTAATAAAAAAATATAATCTGCAGAGAAAATGTATCATACTTTTCTCTGTCGTTTTTAGTAAGCTTGAACCTGTTGAACTTGTGAACTGGATATTGGAAGATAAGCTCGAGGTAAGATTTCAACTTCAGATGCATAAATACATCTGGGATCCACAGACAAAAGGAGTATAGAGTACTTTGTCATCACGAGCGAAGCGAAGTGATCTCAATCGAAAATTTAATCACACTGTCATTGCGAGTCCTGCCTTAACAGGACGAAGCAATCTATAGCTAGAGATTGCCACGTCACTTCGCTCCTCGCAATGACATTAAAAAGAAAGAAATTATGAAAATCGCAAAAGAATTCAGATGGGAAATGGGGCACAGGCTTCCCGAACATTTCGGGCAGTGTAAAAATATTCACGGTCATTCTTACAAAATGCTTGTCGAGTTTGACGGTGAACTGAATAAAGACGAAATGATAATTGATTATTATGATGTTGAAAAAATCATCAACCCGATAATTGAAAAGCTCGATCATTCTTTTATGGTGAACAAGAATGATAAGGTTGTTATTGAGTTTTTAGAAAAGATGAATTCAAAAAAGGTAGTAGTTGATTTTCAGTCAACCGCAGAGAACATTTGTCTTTATATGCTTAATGAGATTGAGAAAGCATCATTGCCGGAAAATGTGAATGAAATAAAAGTACGTGTTTATGAAACTTCTCACGATTATGCAGAGGAATCGTTAAAAATCAGATGAAGATGATTTGCTTTTTTTGAATGACTACGACAGCAATTATAATTTTTATCATCACTTTTCTCGGGATAATTTATACCCGTCTCCCAAAAGTAAATATTGACAGACCATCAGCAGCATTCTTCGGTGCTGTGGCAATGATTCTTTTTGGTGTGCTTACATTTGATGAAGCCGTATCAGCAATCGACTTCAACACAATTGCACTTCTGCTCGGAATGATGATAGTAATTGCCGTACTTGAGTTAGACGGATTCTTCACGTTCATCGCGGAGAAAACAATTTCTCTTTCAAAAAGCAGAAACCAGCTTTTAACCATAATTGTTTTTGTAACTGGATTAGCGAGTGCATTCCTTGTTAATGATGCGGTAGTTTTACTTTTTACACCTGTAATAATTCAGATTTGCAGGTCAGCAAAGCTTAATCCCATTCCATATTTGATTGCCGAAATATTTGCATCAAACATTGGCAGTGCAATGACCATAACAGGAAATCCTCAAAATATTTTAATTGGAATGCAATCGGGAATTCCGTACACCTATTTTTTGCTTCATCTTCTTCCGGTTTCTTTGATCGGGATGTTTCTGATTGTTTTAGTTATCAAGCCCTTCTTCCGGAATGAATTCAAAAGTGAAAACCACCTTCAATTTCAGGGAGATGAATTCAATTACAATTTTAAGTCGATGAAAATTTCCGTGCCGATTTTTATCGGAATATTAATTCTGTTCTTCTTCAGCCATACTTTTAATATTTCAATTCCACTGATTGCATTAGCCGGAGCTTCCATAATTCTGATTTTCGGAAAGATAAAACCTTCAAAAGTTATAAAAGAAGTCGACTGGGTTTTGCTTTTATTTTTTGCAGGACTTTTTATTGTTGTCCATGGAATTGAGAAAGTCGGAGTTCTTGATCAGTTTATTGAAAACACTCCAGTCAGTGATAATTTAGAAGGAATAGTTAGTCTTCATGCGTTGAGTTTGTTTCTCTCTCAAATTGTAAGCAATGTTCCATATACAATTCTGATGCTTCCTATTTTAAAATCAGCATCAAGTGATTTGCTCTGGCTGTCATTAGCATCAGCAGCAACGCTGGCAGGCAATGCAACCATAATCGGTGCAGTTGCAAATATTATTGTAATTGAAGTTGCAAAGAAACACGAAATTGAAATCGGATTCTGGCAGTTTTTTAAAGTTGGAATCATAGTTACAATAATTACACTTTTCATTTCTATTTTGATTCTCTATCTGCAACTGTCATACTCATTATTATAGTTGAACAAAATGAATAACCGAAGATCTGATAAAAAGAAATTTATATCGAAGAATAAATTCAGTAAAAAGAAAAAGTTTTCAGATAGAAAAGATTTTTCTCGCTTCAAACTTTATGTCGAATACGAAGGAACTCGATACTCGGGCTGGCAGAAACAGGAAAATGCAAAGACAATTCAAGGAACAATAGTAAAAGCAGCTCTGCAAATATTCGGTGATGACTTTATTGATTTGCAAGGTTCAGGTAGAACAGACAGCGGAGTTCATGCACTTTGCCAGGTCGCTCATCTTGATGTGAAAACTGTTTTAGCTCCCGAAATAATCAGGATGAAGATTAATGATTTACTTCCATATGACATTAATATTCTTGAAGTAGAAAAAACTTCAAATTACTTTCACGCAAGACACAATGCAAAAGCACGCAGCTATCTTTACCAGATTTCAAGAAGAAGAACAGCTTTTGGTAAAAATTATGTATGGTGGATAAAAGACAAACTCGATTTTAATAAAATGGAATCAGCATCAAAGTTATTTATTGGTATGCACGATTTTTCATCTTTCTCTGATGATGATCCAGAAGAAAAATCAACCAAAGTATTGATCGACGATATTCATATGAAAGAAGAAGGTGATTTAATCCTGATAAGAATAGTGGGATCTCATTTTATCTGGAAAATGGTAAGAAGAATTGTCGGAGTTTTGGTTGAAGTTGGAAGAGGAAAGAAATCTGAAAAAGATATAATGAATTATCTGAGCAGAAAATCGGATGAAGTTGCAAAGTACACAGCTCCGCCATCTGGATTGTTTTTGGAAAAGGTTTTATATGAAGTGGAAAAGTTTAAAGAAGACTTTGATTCGATAATAAAAGTCTAACGAACTATTTGACCATCTTTTCAAGTCTTAAAATTTCATCTCTCAAAGAAGCAGCTTTTTCAAACTCAAGATCTTTTGCAGCGTTTCGCATCTGCTCTCTTAACTGCTCAATCAAATCTTCTTTCTGTTCTTTGTTCATATACTTCAACACTGGCTCAGCAACTTTAGCAAATCCATAATCTTCTTTTTCGTCTTTCTTTCTGACTTCTGCAAGTGAAGTCGAGGCGAGAATCTCTTCCATGCTTTTATATATAGTTGCCGGAATGATATTGTGCTGCTCGTTATATTTTTTCTGAAGTTTTCTCCTGCGGTTTGTTTCAGATATTGTCTTCTGCATTGATTGAGTAATTACATCAGCATACATAATTACTTTCCCATTTACGTTTCGTGCAGTTCTTCCGGCAACCTGCATAAGCGATCTCTCGCTTCTGAGGAATCCTTCTTTGTCAGCATCGATAATTGCAACGAGTGAAACTTCTGGAAGATCTAATCCTTCTCTCAACAAGTTGACTCCAACAAGAACATCAAATTCACCTAATCTTAAATCGCGAAGTATTTCTACTCTTTCCAGGGAATCGATGTCGCTGTGAATGTAACGAACATTAATTTTTATTTTATCAAGATAATCAGCGAGATCTTCTGCCATCTTTTTTGTTAGTGTTGTAACAAGTGTGCGTTCCTTTTTATGTGCTCTTGTTCTTATTTCATCTATCAGATCATCTATCTGTCCTTTGATTGGACGAACTTCAATCTCAGGGTCAAGCAATCCCGTCGGGCGGATAATTTGTTCAACAATAACTCCGCCGCTCATTTCAAGTTCATAATCGCCGGGAGTTGCACTTACAAAAATTACCTGGTTTAACATTTCCATAAATTCTTCGTATTTCATCGGTCTGTTATCGAGTGCAGATGGAAGTCGAAAGCCGTATTCAACTAAAGTACTCTTTCTGCTTCTGTCACCATTATACATCCCCCGGATTTGCGGAATAGTAACGTGTGATTCATCAATTACCAAAAGAAAATCATCCGGAAAATAATCGAACAAATTGAATGGTCGCGAACCGGGTGCTCGTCCATCCATATGTCTCGAGTAATTTTCAATTCCGGAACAGTAACCAATTTCTTTCATCATTTCTATGTCGAACTTTGTTCGTTGCTCAAGACGCTGTGCTTCAAGATACTTTTCTTCTTTTCGAAAGACTTCTAATCTTTCCGCCAGCTCAAGCTCAATGTTATAAATAGCTTTCTGCATTTTGTCACGGTCAGTAACAAAATATTTTGCCGGATAGATAGGTGCAGATTCAACTTCACGTACTATAGTTCCGGTTAATGAATCGATTATAGAAATTCTTTCAATATCATTATCCCAAAGTTCAACACGAATGGCTTCTTCATTCTGGTAAGCAGGAATTATTTCAATCACATCTCCACGAGCACGAAAAGTTCCTCTACCGAACTCAGCATCATTTCTTACAAAGTGAATATCAATTAATTCTCGCAGAAATTTTTTTCGATCTAACTTTTCACCCTTTTTTACAAATATTATCTGATTTGCATATTCTTCCGGTGCACCGATTCCATAAATGCAGCTTACACTTGCAACTACAATTACATCACTTCTTCCTTCAATAAGTGAAGTCGTAGCTTTCAATCTTAATCGATCTATCTCTTCGTTGATTGAAAAATCTTTTTCAATGTAGAGGTCGCTTTTAACAACATAAGCTTCCGGCTGATAGTAATCATAGTAGCTGATAAAAAACTCAACTGCATTTTCAGGAAAGAAAGATTTGAATTCAGAATAAAGCTGAGCCGCAAGAGTTTTATTGTGGGAGATAATTAGTGTTGGTTTATTTACTTGCTCGATAACATTTGAGATAGTAAAAGTTTTACCGCTTCCTGTTACTCCAAGAAGTGTTTGGAATTTATCTCCCTGCTTTAATCCTTCAATAAGTTTTTCAATTGCTTGAGGCTGGTCTCCGGCAGGTTTGTAGTGAGATACAAGCTTAAAATTATTCATTTATCAGTCGAGCAAAATCTCGTGATAATGAAATCCGCTTTGGGTTAAATGACCTCTTAATGTAATCACTCCAGCTTGCTGAAAACCTTCAGGTAAAGGTGAATCGCCATAAGCTTTAACAACCTGACCATTCTTGTCTGAAGTATAAAAACTGTTTTCAGCACCCATGTTTTCAATTCCTCTGTCAATAAGCAGCTGAACCTTTATGTCTTTAACTGCATTATTATTCAGGTCAAAATCGGAATACGAACCTAGGTTTTCACCTTTCACAAAGTAGAATTGGTACACAAGGATTATTGCTACAATAATTAATACCGGCAGGATAAGTTTTTGTAATGCTTTCATTTCTCTTTTTGTAATTGATTAAATTGCTGACAAATTTAAAGAATTTAATATCAACTATTCAATGCATTTGAGGTATCTAATGAATGATAAAAAGTTTTGGATAATTATTTCCGCGGTATCAGGTTTTACGGCCGTAGCAATCGGTGCATTTGGCGCACACGGATTGAGAGAAAAACTTTCATCTGAAATGCTTGAAGTGTATAAGACCGGTGTATTGTATCAATTCATTCACACAATTGTGTTACTGGTTTTATCTTTAACGAATTTTATCAAAAGCAAACTATCCTCGATATTTTTTCTGGTAGGAATTATACTTTTTTCTTTTTCACTTTACCTTTACTCAACTTCGGGAATTAGATTTTTTGCAATGATTACACCAGTTGGTGGAGTATGTTTTCTAATAGGATGGCTCTGGATAATAATCGAAGTTATCAGAAAGAAGGACTGAACGCCCGCTATTTTATTGCCCGTAATTTAAAGTAAACTTCTTCAGGTGAAAAAATTCCAGCGAAAAACCTTTCATAAATCACTGGCTCAATATTGACAATAAAATCCATCCACTTAAGTGCTGCAAAATGCGAGGTGATAAATTTTTTTTCAAGAACTTCAAATTGTGCTTTGCCCTGGTAATTTGTCCGATGATTTAATTTCCATTTTTCGTAAAATTTTAATTTTCGATTTTCGATGTCTTCATAATTATCAAAAGTCCTTATTGAAAACGGAATCTTATGATCGGGTTCACCAAAATATTTAGTATTTAAAAAGAATGGAGCGTAAACGATCAAAATTCCATTTGGCTTGAGGATACGATAAAGTTCTGTAATTGTGTTGTGAAAATTATTTAAATGTTCAAGAACGTGTGAAGCATAAATCTCATCAAAGTAATTCTCTTCAAATGGATATGGGAAGTAATTGACATCGTGAATCATATTCCCACCATAATCAACAATATCCAGGTTGATGTAGCCAGCCTTTATATCTTTTCCACAGCCGAGGTTTAGTTTGTTCATATTTAATTATTTATTAGTTCAGGTGGGGTAAATTTAAGGATGGAGATTGAGAATCGGGAATAAAAAAGCCCGATCATTAGGGATCGGGCTGAAATAAGTTTTGATCTGATTAATTAACTAGTGCTGTTTGTGTTCCTTTTTCTGTTAACGTAACCTCCTGAATATTCAAACGTGCAACACCTTTCCGCAGAATTCCAAGTTCAATCGCTGCACCTTTCGAAAGATCCAAATCTCGGCCTTCAATGTAAGGGCCACGGTCATTTATCCGTACAACAACCGATCTGCCGTTTTTCGTATTGGTAACTTTTAAAAGCGTTCCAAAACTCAGGCTCTTATGAGCAGCTGTAAACGCCATTTGGTCATAAACTTCTCCATTTGCAGTCAGCTTGCCGTGAAACTTAGGTCCGTACCAAGATGCCTTCATAGTTCCACGATCTATAAACTCGACAGCTGAAGTATTAACGGTGTTTTCCTTAATAGTTGCAGGAACGAATTCATCTATTAAAATTCGCTCAATTTTTTCATTATTATCACTTTTTAATATAGTAAAGCCTACCATGAAACCCACAACTAACGTTAAAAACACAATGATTAATGACTTCAATATAACCTCAAATTAGTTTAACATTTATTGATGAAACAAACTTAGGTTAGGACGGTTTTTATTACAATGGAAGAGTTGCTGGATTTATTATAGAGGTAAAATTCTAAAACTATCGACTTTAATGGTGTATTAGTCGAATTTATTTGGCGACAGCGACAACTGTCTCTCTTTCCGTCCAATTTTGCGTATTTCGCAGGAGTATTTACAACCGAGAAGACAATATGTTAACGCTAATCTATACTTTAAAACTGATGCATAGATACTATCGTGAATTTATCGAGAGCTGAAGTGCGTGAAGTTGAAGTTTGATTTTCCATTTGAGCAGACTTTCTGAGTATTGAATTATTAACATTGGTAAATCTTTAATAAAACGATGAGTAAGCTATAAGCGAATAATCCAATCTTAAAAAAATATATGTAGAGATCAGAATTTTCTAATAAAAGAGAAGCACTTTTTTATATATGGAATGATGACCCACACTTTTCCTTCACTGACTACAAAATCAAGTCACTTTTTATCCTTTTGAATGTAAAGACTGATGGAACAGTTTTTGCCAAAAAGCTAATTATAAAACTCTTTGGGGAATTTCTTCAAATATTTATTTCCGGTCAAATGATTAACTCTGAAGTTCCAGAAAAAATACATATAGCGATAGTCGGAAGACAAAACGTCGGAAAATCTAAATTGATTAACCGGATTGTCAATCAGGAACTCTGCGTCGTTAATGAATATCCCGGTACAACTACCGATCCAACAAGTAAAGAGGTTGAACTACTTCCATATGGTCCTGTTGTAATTGTTGATACAGCAGGAATCGATAGTGAAGAGGATTTTGAAAAGAAAATAATTAATAAAACAATAAAAGCAATTTCCATTGCAGATTTTGCAATAGTTGTCTTAGATGCAAGAAGCGGACTAACTAAAAGTGAAACTGAACTGATTACATTACTTAGAAAGATTGAAGTTCCGTTTTTAGTTGCAGTTAACAAAGTAGAGTTTGGAATCAATCAGAATCTTTTGACAGAATTGAGCGCTCTGGAAGTAACTCACTTCGAAATTTCCTGTAAGGAAAATGCAGGGATAGAATACTTTAAAAAGAAATTGATTCATCTGTTACCTAGCAGAGATAAAAATCAATACTTAAAAGATGTTGCCTGCAAAGGAGATTTTATTGTTTTCGTTGTTCCGGATGACTATGGATTGCTTAATGGAAGAATCATTGAAGAACACATAAAAATTGTCAAAGAAATCTTACCTGGAGAAATAAGAAATATTATAATAAATGAAAGCGATTTATCATACAGACTTAAACAGCTTAAAAGGCAACCGGATCTTATTATTTCAGACAGCATTAGTGCTGAACGAATAGCTCCTCTGATTAGCGAAAATATTAAGCTGACAACTTATTCGTTTCTGCTGAATAAAAATCGGGGAATGCATCACGAATTTCTAAATGGTATCAAAGAAGTTAGTAATCTGGACAATGGTGACAAAGTTCTTATCTCGGAGGCATGCAATAGCCACCTGCAGAGGTATGATCTTGGAAAAAATAAAATTTCGCTCTTACTTAATTCCCGTTTGAACAAAAAGCTGCAGATAGAATATTCAAATGGTTTCGGTTTCCCAGCAAACATATCAGACTATAAACTTATCATTCATTGTGATGGATGTCAGCTCCCAGGAAAATTATTACAATCAAAAATAAAGCAAGCAAAACTATTAGACATTCCTATAACAGATTACAGTACGCTGATTTCTTTTATCAATAATACTTACAATAGAACCTATATTCCCTTCAGTAAACAATTGACACCAACTAGTGTTCAAGAATTTGTCAAGAGCTCAAATTGATCGAATGATATAGCTCACATTCCAATTCCATCTTTCAACAACGCACTTCTCAAAAGAAAGAAAAATTATTTGCTAAGTATTATTTATTGATTTGAATTTTCAACTTAGCACAACTTTTTTCAATTCGCTCGATGGCATCTTAAATGACATTAAAACTGCAAGCAAAGAATTCAATTTTGAGGAAATAATGCACAACCAGATCTTTGAAAATTACCAGGAAAATGATAGAAGCAGTTTAATCCCTCTTCTTCAGGATATCCAATCAATATATGGTTACCTTCCGGAAAATGCTTTAAGAGATATTTCAGATTTTGTTCAAGTGCCGTTGAGCAGAGTATACGGAGTAGCAACTTTTTATAATCAATTCAGGTTAATACCTCTTGGGGAAAATGTAATTCGCGTTTGCAGAGGAACTGCCTGTCACGTTAAAAATTCTGCAAACATACTTTATGCGTTAGAGACAGAATTGGGAATAAAAGCTGGCCAAACTACACGTGATAAAAAATTTACTCTTGAAGTAGTAAACTGTATTGGCGCTTGTTCAATTGCCCCGGTAATATTGGTTAATGAAGATTATCACGGAAGAATTTCCGTAAAAGATATTCCTAAAATTCTTAAGAAATATCAGACAGCAAAAAAAATTGAGAAGGCAGAGGAGGTTGTATAATGAAAGATTTCAACCAACTCTGTTGTGAAAAATGCTGGCATACAACTGATAAACCTTGCGAACATTTCATTCAATGCTGTACCGAAGGACCACTTTGTCATCATGATGAAAAATGTGAACACGAAATAACTTCACTGCGCAAGCGTTTAAAATATGAAGAGCACGATCATCCAATAATTATGATTGGAATGGGAACCTGCGGACTTGCCTCTGGTGCAGCAAAAGTAAAAGAAGCAATAGAAGCTGAACTTAAAAAATTAAACATCGAAGCAACAATTGAAGGAACCGGCTGCATAGGTTTCTGTGCAGTTGAACCAATCGTTGATATAAAGTTTCCCGGTAAAGACAGAATATCCTATCAGGAAATTACTGTGAAAGATGTTCCGAGATTAATCAAAACAACTTTAGTCGATAAAGAAGTTTACAAGGAAAAAGTTCTTGGCAGCCACGGAAAATCAAACGGAGTGATAAGCTTAAAACAAGTTCCGTTCTTTGAGCATCAGCAGAAAATTGTACTAGCAAATTGCGGAATAGTAAATCCTGTTTCGATTGATGCATATCTCGCCCACGGTGGATTTAAAGCATTTGATAAAGTCTTAAGGTTGATGAAACCCGAAGAAGTAGTAAAAGAAATTCTTGAAAGCGGACTAAGAGGAAGAGGCGGCGGAGGATTCCCAACAGGTAAAAAATGGGAGCTTGCTGCAAAACAAAAATCAGATCAGAAATATTTAATATGCAATGCTGACGAAGGTGACCCCGGTGCTTTTATGGATCGTTCTCTTCTTGAAAGCGATCCTTATCGTGTGATTGAGGGAATGATGATAGCGGCTTATGCTATTGGTGCAACAGCAGCTTACATTTATTGCCGTGCTGAGTATCCCCTTGCTATTGAAAGATTGCAGAACTCAATCGCAAAATGTGAAGAATACGGAATACTTGGTGATAATATTCTCAACAGTGGATTTTCTCTTCATATTAAAATTAAAAAAGGTGCCGGTGCATTTGTATGTGGAGAAGAAACAGCACTAATAGGTTCAATTGAAGGTAAAAGAGGCATGCCAAAACCACGTCCACCTTATCCTGTTGCATCAGGATTGTTTGGCAAACCCACAGTCATCAATAATGTTGAAACTTATGCGAACGTTCCTCCGATAATTATGATGGGTGCACAGCAGTTTGCTAAAATCGGTACGGCTAAGTCAAAAGGCACAAAGGTTTTTGCACTCAGCGGAAATATTAAAAACACTGGATTGGTTGAAGTGCCGATGGGTGTAACTCTTCGCGATGTTGTTTTTAAGATCGGCGGAGGAATTCCTGAAAAGAAAGAATTTAAAGCTGTTCAGATTGGCGGACCATCAGGCGGCTGCCTGCCTGAAAGTGTTATTGATACTCCTGTTGATTATGAATCTTTGAAAGAAGTCGGTGCTATGATGGGTTCTGGAGGATTCGTTGTTATGGATGAAGAAACCTGCATGGTTGATGTTGCAAAATACTTCTTAACATTCATACAGGAAGAAAGCTGCGGCAAGTGTGTTCCTTGCCGTGAAGGTACAAAGAGAATGCTGGAAATCATCGAGCGGATTCCTAAGAGATACGGAAGCGACGGAAGCAAGCTTGATCAGCTTCAGAGATTCAAAGGAATGATACACTTGCAGAGATTAGCTGATGTAATTCGCGATACATCACTTTGTGGCTTAGGTCAGTCAGCACCAAATCCAGTCCTTTCAGGATTACGATATTTCCGTCATGAGTATGAAGAGCACTTGTATGACAGGAAATGTTCATCGGGTGTGTGCAAGGAGCTGTTGACATTCTCAATAAACAATGAAGTTTGCAGCGGCTGCGGATTGTGTGTGAAAAAATGTTCCGTTGAAGCAATTGTCGGTGAAAAAGGTCAGGCGCATTACATCCTTGATAACAAATGTATTAAATGCGGAATGTGTTACGAAATCTGCCGTCTTGATGCGATAAATATTAATTAGTACTAAGAATAACTTGCTGTCAGACTAAGCTTGTCGAAGTCTGACAAATGGTGAGATCACCCTTCGACAGGCTTAGGGTGACAAATAGAAAAATTTTGGAGTTATAAATGGTTCAGTTAACAATAAATGGAATAAAAGTAAACGCAGAAGAAGGAATGACAATCCTCGATGCTGCTAAATCAGTTGGAATATCAGTACCGACACTTTGCCATTTGAAGAATCTTGATCCAACAGGTGCATGCAGAATTTGTGCGGTTGAAGTTGAAGGTTTCAGAGGATTAACTCCTTCATGCGCTTATCCTGTTTCAGAAGGAATGGTTGTCGAAACAGATTCACCGAGAGTTCGCAAAGCAAGAAAAACTATCGTTGAGCTTCTCGTAGAAAATCATCCGCAGGATTGCTTGATCTGTGTCAGAAATAAAAACTGTGAGCTTCAGGATTTATCGGAAAGATACGGCGTCCGCGAACACAGATATGTTGGAGAAACCAAGTGTCATGCAATTGATATTTCCAGTGCATCAATGGAACGCGATCCTGCAAAATGTATTCTTTGCGGAAGATGCGTTCGTGTTTGCCACGAAGTCCAGAAAGTCGGTGCAATTGATTTTACCAGGAGAGGATTTACCTCCATCGTTACAACGCCATACAACAAAGGATTAAATGTAAGCGATTGTATTTTGTGCGGACAATGTATTCTTGTTTGTCCGACTGCAGCACTCAGAGAAAAAAGCACAATCAAGGAAGTTGCAAATGCCATCTATGATAAAAAGAAATACTGCATTGCTCAAATTGCGCCCGCAGTTCGTGCTTCGCTCGGCGAGGAATTTAATATGCCTCTCGGAACTGACGTTACAGGATTGCTTGTTACAGGTTTAAGAAGATTGGGATTCAATAAAGTTTTCGATACAAACTTTGCCGCTGATCTTACAATTATGGAAGAAGCGACTGAACTAATAAACAGAATTCAGAATGGCGGAAGTCTTCCGATGTTTACAAGCTGCTGCCCCGGCTGGGTTAAATATATTGAGATGAACAAACCGGAAGTTTTAGATCACGTTTCAACCTGCAAATCCCCGCATGAAATGGAAGGAGCAGTTTTGAAATCGTATTATGCAAAGAAGATGGGAATAAGTGCCGAAGACATTTATGTTGTTTCGATTATGCCATGCACAGTAAAGAAATATGAATCAGATCGCCCTGAACTTTCAAGTGAAACTATGCCTGATGTTGATGCTGTGCTTACAACAAGAGAGCTTGTGAGATTTTTTAAGATTGCAGGAATCGATTTTAATGATCTTCCCGATAGTGAATTTGATAATCCACTCGGTGAATCAACAGGTGCTGCGGCGATTTTCGGAACTAGCGGCGGAGTGATGGAAGCTGCGCTTCGTACAGCTTATTTTAAGATGACCGGAAAAGAACTTGAGCATCTTGAGTTTGAAGAAATCCGCGGAATGGATGGAGTGAAAGAAGCAATCGTTAAAATCGGTGATCTTGATGTTAACATCGCAGTTGTGAATGGAATTGGAAACGTTGGACAAATACTTGACCAGGTGCAGAGCGGAAATTCGAAACATCATTTCATTGAAGTGATGGCTTGTCCCGGCGGCTGTATAAACGGTGGAGGTCAGCCCATTCATCAAAAACCAGAAAAAGTTATGAAGAGAATCAAAGCTCTTTACAAAATTGATGAGAATGCGAAGACAAGAAGATCACACGAGAATGAATCCGTGCAAACTCTTTACAGAGAATTTTTTGGTGAACCGAATTCACACAAAGCTCATGAGATTTTGCACACAGAGTATTTTGATAAAAAGAAATTTTTAAGAAACTAAGTGTCACCCTGAGCTTGTCGAAGGGTGATGGTAAATAAGTCAGACTTCGACAGGCTCAGTCTGACAGCAACTGTCATTCCCGCGAAAGCAGGAATCCATAAGAGAGTGCAATAGATTCCGTGTCAAGCACGGAATGGCAAATAAGAAATGAAATTATGAACCAGGCAATAGTAACTACAATATCAGACAGATGTAAGAGATGCTACTCTTGCGTAAGAGAATGTCCGGCTTCTGCAATACGAGTCATTGATGCTCAGGCACAGGTGATTGAAGAGAGATGCATTGCCTGCGGACATTGCGTTAAAGTTTGCTCGCAGGATGCTAAGCAGATTTTTTCTGAAATTGATATTACCTATGAACTTCTAAAAACAAATCATGCAGTTGCTATAGTTGCTCCATCATTTGCTGCATCATTTCCTGATAATTATAAACAAGTTCCGAGCGCATTAAGGAAACTCGGCTTTACGCAAGTAATTGAAACTGCATTCGGCGCCGATCTGATTGCGAATAACTATATGGAAATCATTAACAATGAAAAGGAAAAAACAATCATCAGCTCTGCATGTCCTGCCGTGGTGAGTTTCATTCAGAAATACTATGTGGAACTTGTTCCAAATCTAGCAAAAGTAGTTTCACCGATGATTGCGCTTGGAAAATATTTGAAACAAACTCAGGGTGAAGATGTTAAAATTGTTTTCATCGGTCCCTGTGTTGCAAAGAAGCACGAGGCTCAGGATGAAGATGTCGCAGGAGTAATTGATTCAGTCCTCACTTTCACTGAGCTTAAGAAAATGTTTGAGCACCAGTCAATTAATATTGATGAGCTTGAAGATAGTGACTTCGACGGACCTTATGCGATGATGGGAAAAGCTTACCCGCTTGCAGGTGGATTGCTGAAAACCACAGATGTTGTTGATGACATTCTCGAGAAAGACATAATTGTAGTTGAAGGAAAGAAAAAAGTTCTGGAGATAATTGAAGAGATATCGAACAATCATATCAATGCTAATTTTACAGATATTCTTTTCTGCGAGGGCTGTATTAGCGGGCCAGCAATTGATACAACTCTCAATTACTATGCACGAAGAGAAAAAGTTATCAATTATATCAACGAAAAAATTAACACCGTTGACCGCAGAGTTTGGAAGAGCAACCTTTACAATGCAAGAAAGCTGAATCTTGCAAGGAGTTTCAAAGTTGACAATCAGAGACGTCCGTATCCTTCTGAAGAAAAAATAAAAGAAATACTAGCACAGACAGGTAAGTTCAATCCCAAAGACGAATTGAACTGCGGTGCGTGCGGTTATCCAACCTGCCGTGAATATGCAGTTGCAATTGCAAAGGACCTTGCAGAAAAAGAAATGTGTCTTCCTTACCTGATTGAGGAATTGAAAAATGCTTATGACAATCTAAGTGATACACAGGAACAATTGAGAGTTGCTGAAAAGCTTGCATCAATCGGACAACTTGCCGCCGGTGTTGCTCACGAAATTAATAATCCACTCGGAACAATTTTACTTTATGCATCGATGTTAAAACGTGATCTTGAAAAAATTTATAATGAGGATCAGCGGACGCAGGATTTAGAGCTGATAGTTGAAGAAGCGAACCGCTGCAAGAATATTGTTTCCAACCTGCTGAATTTTGCAAGACAGGGAAAACTCAAACTAACCGAGTTCGATTTAACAGAATCAATCACGGAAATATTAAAACCATTTACATTTGATTCTGAATACAGGCAAATAGATTTTAAGTTCAACATTTTAATGAATGGTTATAAGATAACAGGCGATGAAGATCAGCTAAAACAAGTCTTCATAAATGTAATTAAGAATGCCTGCGAAGCGATGAGCGAAAGCGAAAAGAAAGAGTTGATAATCAACATTTTGTCGGACCAGAATAATTTTATTATTGAAATTGCTGATACAGGAAATGGAATACCAAAAGAAAATCAGAATAAAGTATTCACTCCATTCTTCACAACAAAAAATATTGGCAAGGGAACAGGGCTCGGACTCGCAATTTCTTACGGCATAATTAAAATGCACAAAGGAAACATTAATTTCATAACCGAAACAGGAAAAGGAACGACGTTTAAGATAACATTACCAAAACATCAGACGTACCAAACAGATGCAACATTTGAAGGAGCGAAAGCATTATGACAGATAAAAAGAAAATTCTATTAGTTGATGACGACCTCGATCTTCTTGAACAAAATAAAATTTTAATTGAATCAAAAGGTTATGAAGTTGTAACAGCAAACAGTTCAAAGGAAGGATGGGAACAGTTTAGAAAATCCAAACCGGATGCGGCGGTTGTTGACCTGATAATGGAACAACACGATTCAGGTTTTGTGCTTTGCTACAGAATAAAGAAAGATGAGCATGGGAAACATATTCCTGTGTTTATATTGACTTCAGCAACTTACGAAACTGGCTTTAAGTTCGGTGCTTCAACAAGTGAAGAGAAGGAATGGATAAAAGCAGATGCAATTGTTAATAAACCGGTAGTGATTGATGATTTTGTTCAGAAGCTTGAAAGCTTTTTTGAATTGAAAGAGAAATGATTAAGGTGTCACCCTGAGCTTGTCGAAGGGTGACAATAATTGAGTCAGACTTCGACAGGCTCAGTCTGACCAAAGCTGTCATTGCGATCCGGCAATTGCCGGAGAAGCAATCTCTGTAAGTAAGCGGATTACTTCGTCATCCCGACTTTGCCGAGATTCCTCGTAATGACAAACTATAAAATTATGACCACATACAAACCAAAAGTTTTAGTTATTGATGATGAGAAAGCGTTACGCATTGGTGTAAAGCGTTTGCTTGAGATGGAAGAATATGAAGTGACGGAAGCAGAAAACGGCACCGAAGGAATCAGACTTGGAACTGAAGCAGAATTTGATCTTGCAGTAATTGATTTGAAAATGCCCGACGTTGACGGCATAGAAGTTCTGAAACAGATTAAAAAGAAATTTCCGCACACTGTTTGCTATATTGCAACTGCATACGCAAGCTATGAAACTGCTGTAGAAGCGACAAGGCTTGGAGCACACGGCTACATTCCCAAACCCTTTCCTCCGGAAGAACTAATCCAAAATCTGAAAGAAGGATACCAGACACGACTGCTTTATGTTGAAGCGGATAAATGGCGTAAAGAAAGGGAAGAACGTCTCCTCGAAGTTGCATTTGAAAAAACAAGACTCAATACAATAATCAACTCAATCAGTGACGGAGTGCTTGTAATTAACAAAGCTGGTGAAGCAGTGCTTTACAATCCTGCCGCACTGAAGCTTCTTGATCTTGAATCAATTCACATTGAGGAGAAAATAATCGGCAGACTTCATCCGGAAATTGCCGGGCTGATCAATAAAATCCTCAGCAACGAAGAATATCATCCAAGCACATATTCATCGCAGGTGGAGATGAAGCCGTCGGGAGAATTGTTTGTCGAAGCAACAGCATCTCCTGTTCCGCATCCTGATAATTCACTTGCAGGTGTAGTTGTTGTAATCAGGAACATTACCGCGCTGAAAAAGATTGAGCAGCTCAAGTCGCAGTTCGTTTCAATGGTATCACACGAACTGAAAGCACCAATAGCTGCTGTTTATGGTTTTCTCAACCTGATCACTGATGATAAAATAAAACTCTCGCAGGAACAGCAGAAAGACTACATTGTGCGCTCGCAGTTAAGACTTGATGGTCTGCTTAAAATGGTGAACGACCTACTTGATATTTCAAGAATGGAAATGAAAACAGTCAGGCGTGAAATTAAGCAGGTCTGTGTTGAAGAAGTTATAAAATCTGTAATTGAACTGTTCCAGGTTGAAATTAATAAAAAAGGAATTTCGGTTTCACTAAATTGTGAAAGCGATGCTGCCTGTATCAAAGCTGATTATGATGAAATAAACAGACTCTTCACGAACTTCATCAGCAATGCAGTCAAGTACAACAAAGAGAACGGTTCTGTATCAATTACAATATCAAAATCGGAAGACTACCTGATAAGCGAAATAAAAGATACAGGCATCGGACTTAAACCCGAAGAAAAGAAAAAATTATTCTCTGAATTCTTCCGTGCAAAGAACGAGCTTACCAAATCAATCAGCGGGACGGGACTTGGTCTGTCAATCGTAAAGCGCATAGTGGATTCCTACTCCGGTAAAATTGAAGTTGAATCGGAGTTTGGAATCGGAACAACTTTCAGAATTTACCTGCCTTTTGCTGTTAAGACTAAAGATTGAGCTTACTTAATAAACTGACTCTATTTCATTTAATTAAGAGCCGGAAGTTTTATCGAAACGAAAAAAATGTCACTTATTAAATAAGCTTTTCAATTACGAGCCTCTGTTGAATAAATAGGCAGAGGCTTCCTCCGTGCTTGCTCACAATGGTTGCCAATTATCAAACAAAAATTTTCGTTTTAATGTAATTCTTGTTCCAAAATGAATTACTATCCAAAATTGAAACTTTAATAATTTCATCAAACTTGTAATTAGAGGATATTTTACTGGCATTAGTATTGTCTCTCACAATGAAAATAAACAAAAGAGGATAAATAGTTGTGAGCGATTTTCAAATAAATATTATTGACGAAATAGTTGTCGTTAAGGTGGATATCCTTATTGCAACGCACAGGGATGCGAAACCTTTGTGGGATGAATTTGAATCCAAGCTTCTATTCAATCGTAAGAGAATAGTAATTGATCTATCCTTCTGCAACAACGTCGACTCGACATTTCTAGGGATGCTAGTTAAAATTCTAAGAAAGCTGAACGAGAAAGGCGGTCAGCTGGCGCTTGTTTTCCCTAAGCTTGTTAAACAGGAATTATTTATAGTTACCGGTATTAACAAAATAATCCCGTGCTACAAAACTCTTACTGAGGCACTACGGAGTATTGGATCGAAAAGACCTTTACAGGAATTTAACCTTAATAGCACAATTTCTCCCAATTAATTTCGCGTAAGCCGAACAGGTTCTGATTTAATTTGTTCGGCTTATTCGATTTTCTAATCCCCATCCTTATTTTGCTTTTTAATCTAATTGAGAATGAGAAGAACTCCATAAATTTTTATTACCGATAAAATAAAATTTGTTGATTTCGGCTGATCTTATTTCTATAATTCAGCAACTAAATTATTTTCAGAATATTATTGACCGCCTCAAATCACAAATTATCCAACATCTTCAGGGAGTTCCAGATGAATAAATATTTATGTCTTCCATTTATTTTTGTATTTATGTTGATCATTAACCTTTCAGTAAAGGCGCAGGATTCAGATAATCCTTTTTTTAGTGAATGGAAAACACCATATCAAACACCGCCATTCAGCCAGATAAAGCATGAACATTACCTCACGGCTTATGAAGAAGGAATAAAACTTCAGAACCTGGAGTTTGATGCAATCGTGAATGATCAGGATAAGCCGACATTCGAAAATACAATTGAAGCAATAGAAAAAAGCGGACAACTGCTCACCAAAGTCAATAAGGTTTTCAGCTCACTTAATGGCACAGACACAGATGATGAAATGCAAAAGATTGCGGAGAAAGCAACTGCGATGCTTTCAAAGCATACTGATGATTTTTACCTTAACGACAAGTTGTTTCAGAGGATAAAGATTCTCTACGACGAAAAAGAAAACCTTAACCTGACAACAGAACAAAGCAGAGTACTTGAAAATTATTACATTGATTTTGTAAGAGGCGGTGCAAATCTGAGTGAAGCAGACAAGGAAAAGCTGAGAAAAATCAATGATGAACTTTCGCAGCTTGTTTTGAAATTCGGAGACAACGTTCGAAAAGAGAATAACAAATTTGAACTTATTGTTGATAAGGATGATGATCTTGCCGGACTTCCGGAAACTTCAATCCAGGCAGCAAAAGAAAAAGCTGATGCAAAAGGATTGACCGGTAAGTGGTTGTTCACGATTGATAAGCCGACTCTAATTCCTTTCCTTCAATTTTCTGAAAAGAGGGATCTGCGTGAGAAAATGTACAGAGCATATATGAACCGCGGTAATAACAACGATGAACTTGATAATAAAAAAATATTTTCCAGGATTGTTGTTCTTAGAGTAGAGAAAGCAAATCTGTTGGGGTTTAAGACTTATTCTGATTTCGTACTTCAGAAGAAAATGGCAAAGACGCCTGACAATGTTTATTCTTTTCTGAATGAAATCTGGGAGCCCACTGTTCAAAGAGCAAAATCGGAAGCTGGAGAAATGCAGAAAATAATCGATGCCGAAGGTGGAAAATTCAATCTCGAACCATGGGACTGGTGGTTTTATGCTGAAAGAGTCAAAAAAGAAAAATATGCACTCGATGAAGAAATGCTTCGTCCGTATTTTAAGCTGGAAAATGTTATAGATGGAGTTTTCCAGGTTTCAACAAAACTCTGGGGACTGCAATTTGTAGATAGAAAAGACATTGAAGTTTATAATCCTGAAGTAAAAGTTTTTGAAGTTAAAGAAGCTGACGGCAAACATATCGGGATTTTGTACACAGATTATTTTCCTCGTGCCGGTAAAACAAATGGTGCGTGGTGCGGAGACTTCAGAGGTCAAAGTAATATGAATGGAAATTACATCACTCCGCTCGTCACAAATGTTGGCAATTTCTCAAAGCCGACTTCTGATGTTCCGGCATTGATTAGTCTTGATGAAGTGAGAACGTTATTCCACGAATTCGGTCATGCACTTCACGTGTTATTTCAGAATGTTACTTATCCAAGTGCTGGTTCAGTTCCTTCCGATTTTGTCGAGCTTCCGTCACAAATAATGGAGAACTGGGCAATGCAGCCTGAAGTTTTGAAAATGTATGCAAAGCATTATAAAACAGGCGAAACAATTCCCCAGGAATTAATAGATAAGATTGACAACTCGAAATACTTCAACCAGGGATTTGAAACATTAGAATACATTGCAGCTTCATTGCTTGATATGGATTGGCATGTAATTACTGACACTGAGGAAAAAGATGTTATTCAATTTGAAAAAGCATCAATTGATAAGATGGGTTTGATACCGCAGATCTGGCCAAGATATTTGACAACTAATTTTATTCACATCGCAACATGGGGATATGAATCAGGCTATTACAGTTATTTATGGTCAGCAGTTCTTGACTCGGATGCATTCGAATCATTTGCAGAAAACGGTTTGTTCGACAAAGCAACAGCAGACTCATTCAGAAATAATATTCTTTCAAAAGGCGGCAGCGAAGATCCGATGGAACTTTATGTTAAGTTCAAAGGAAGAAAGCCCACAGTTGAAGCGTTACTGAAAAAAAGAGGACTTAACTAGCAGACAATAAAAATATTTTTTAACTCACTCAAGCCCCTGTCAATATTTATCGGCAGGGGTTTTTATTTGCTGATTACAAATCGATTCCACTTGACTTTAAGAAAAAATGGTTTTGTTTTTTCTTTATTGCGATGTCATCAATTTAAATGATACGATAGTAATCGATCCTCGGCACTTTTAAAAAATGTGCCGGATACTTTAGACCTATAAGATTCAGCCTTAACAATTCCGACACCTTGAGCAATATAATAATTATGATAAGAGTCCAGTCCCTCTAAATCAAATCGATATAATATGCACGAGAACGTTCCTGCCTCTACCTGAATATTCTGATTTGTTGATAAGACTGTTACAACCGCGTGTGGTCTGCCTAATGTGAAGTTATATGTATCGCCTTGTTTGCACGGATACTTGAAATACAAAGAGTGTTCCTCTGTACTATCGACGAAATGAAAAAAGTATAACCAAATCCCGTCATCTTTACTAGTGTAATGATCTATAGAATAGAGCCCATATTTATAAAAACGAATACCAGAGATAACTGTGTCTTTAACAATTTGGGCTACAATGGTATCAGTATAGAATGGTATACCGGATGAGTCGTATAAAAAATGCACGCTTTCCCAGGAGTTGTTTAGCTTGAAGGGAATTAAGCTGTTTGGAAAATAACTGTTAGTAGTACTATCATCGCAGGAAGAGCTAACAGCAATCAGACTGATGAATAAAAAAATAATACTTTTTTTCATATCACATCTCCAGCTTTATCTGGTTTTGCTTTTCTTCCTGCTAAAGCCTTTGGCTGATTACACACAATTATTAAACCGCTTTAATTATTATTTCTTTTAAAAAGCTAGGATTTAGATTGCTAATAATGTAATAGCTTTTGCCGCAACCATTACAGATAGCAGGATTGTCGCGCTCAGAGCCTTCTTGAAGCCTCTGTGCAATGAAAAGAATAGGATGTTTTTTACAATTAGGACAGAGTATTGCAAAACTGCTGCCTGATGCGTGAGCTTCCAGCTTTGTACCGTCATCCAATTTTATGGTTGCCCCTGTTACGATTGCCATAATCTTCTACATCTCCAGCTTTATCTGGTTTTGTTTTTTCTTTCCTTTTAGCTGTGCAGCTTTGAAGGTGATGTTAACCTGCGGAAGTTTAGGCAGTTTGTTCTTGAAGTAATCTTTTAGTGTTAGTATCTGCAGCTTTGGAATTTTGTAGCCCGGAATTTCCACAAAGCCTGAACCTGCAACTGTATCGAGCATTGGTTTGGTGGGTTCTTCTATCGTAAGGAAAACACCGATCTCACATTTGTGTTTATCCATTGCACCGAGCAGAGCATCTATATCTTTTGATTGAATGTGTCCGCCTTTTACCTGGAACGCCGCTCTAATTACATCCTGCTTCTTTGGGTCTTTTAAGTATTGTGCAAGTCCATCCACGCCTTTGTCAGCGCCCTTTGTGCCAAAGGTTGTTGAAAAAACCTCGAACTCGGTTAGCCACCAATCCTGGAATGCAAACGGATTTTGTTTCCAGAGTTCTATTGCGCTTTGCTCGTCTATTGGAGTGCCTCTTACCTCGAACTTGCTTAGACTTTTCTCATAAGTGTCATTTAATCTGCGTTTGATAAGCGATATTGCAATCGGTGAAATATCTATCCCAATCCAGTTGCGGTGCAAACCCTCTGCTGCGTCTATGGTTGTGCCGCATCCGCAGAAACCGTCGAGAACTATATCGCCTTCGTTACTGCTTGCCTGTATTATTCTCTCAAGTAATGCTTTTGGTTTTTGTGTTGGATAACCGAGACGTTCCTTAGCAACCGGATTAATCATATTAATATCAATCCAGATATCGTCTATCTGTTTGTAACCGCGACTTTCATCTAAATATTGTTTATATGAATACATTGCACCAGGTTTAGTTGGTTCGATTAATCTATCTTCGCTTCGAAGTCTTTCTAATGTTTCATCACTATATGTTTTTAATAAAGTTTTTCTATAAAAACCTCGTTCATCCTGCCACTTAAATCTTTGCAAGTACTTTTCATCATAAGGAATGCTAGGTACATTCCAAATTCTTTCATTAGATTTTGTAAAAAATAAAATTGTATCGTGATTTCTTGGCAATTGTAGTGCGCGTGATTTACTGCTTCCTGCAAAGGGTGAACGTTTCCAAATAATTTCATTGCGATAATTCTCTTCTCCAAAAATCAAATCACAAATAGTTTTAAGATAATGGCTCATTGTCGGGTCGCAGTGGAGATAAAAGCTTCCGGTTGGTTTAAGTACTCTGTGCAGTTCAAGTATTCTTAAAGCCATCATCGTTAAGTAGGGGAAAGCGTGCGGAGCTACTTTCTGGTAAGTAAGCAAGAGATAATAAAGGTTATCGGTTTTTAGTGTGTGCAGTTCTGCGAGAGAGTCGGTAATGTTTTTAAGTGTCCACGTATCCTCAAATGCAATACGCTGAGTTTGTATTTCCTTATCGTCAAAGAAAATGTTGTAATCACGCTTGCTGTTAAAAGGCGGGTCAATGTAAACAAGGTCAACACTTTCATCGGGAATGTTATCCCGCAAAACGTTTAAGCAATCGCCGAGGTAGAGGGTGTTCATAATACTAAATGATAATTATTCTTTTATTTTTAGCGAATTAAATTTATTAATGTCATTTGTACTCATAAATATAGTTTATTCAGGAACATCTGAAAGATATAATTTCAAAAGCAAAACTATTTCCAAGCGTTTGTATTGAGAACGTAATCCCCGCTTGGAGATGAGACTATAATAGATATACCATGATCATAACTCAATAGTGTTAAAGAATCTAGTAGACCACCACTCGGCTCTTCTTTAATTATTATTTTAAACTCACCTTTATTTGTCGATTTAATTGTAAAAGGAGAAATCTTATTATTAATAAGGATACTTTCTAATTCGGAAATAAAACCACGATTATTGGACAAATCTTTTTGGTTCATTTTATCAACTATGTTGAATTTTCTCTGTTGATCAAATCTATCATCAATCTTAGCTGCTAAACTTGCCATTTGTAAACTCAGATATTCAACCTGCCCTTCTAAACCAGTAGAAGGTTTTATAGATTGAGCTACGCTCGCTATTCCCAACTTTTCCCAAAGTGTATTATTTTCACTTGATTCATAACTTGATTGTATATGTAAAGAAAGCTTTTCAATTTCAGTTGGTAACAACCAGGCATCTAAAGCCGAACTATAATCTTCACAATTTATAGGCCCAATATCAAAAGGAATTTTTTTTATAAAATTGTCTTTAACCAGGCATACTCTTTTATTCATCGAAGTTCTAATTCCTAACTCAAAAAACACATTTGGATTATAAATTGAAAGATCACATAAAACCAAATCTGCTTTTTCTAGTTGCGTTATTGTTCTCGAATGAATTAATTCTGAACCAGTTGCTATTGGCCTAATAGCTTGAAAGCCAGCTTTTTCTATAGCCGGAATAAATAAGCAGTCAAGTACGTGTTTGAAATGATCTCTATCATTTTTATACTGTTCCAGCTTATCTTTAGGAGTAGTTACCGGCATTATTACAAAACAGGTTTTTTCAGCTTTTTCCTTTGCCATAATTTTGTTCCCTATTCTTCCCTCTAAAAATTTTTAACATTAATTATTTATAATTCAAATATAAACTTCATAATTCTTTCCAAGGAAACCAACCAAACCCCTCAAAATCTTCAAAATTCCTACCTACCTAACGGTAGGCGGGTTCCAACTTTGGAAATGCCACTCTAAGGCTTTAGAGCCCTATTTCCAACTTTGGAAATATCACTCTAACCGACTAAAGTCCTATTTCCAGTTTTGGAAATGTCATCCTAAGGCTTTAGACCCCTATTTCCAACTTTGGAAATACCACCTTAACCGACTAAAGTCCTATTTCCAGTTTTGGAAATGCCACCCTAAAGCTTTAGACCCCTATTTCCAACTTTGGAAGTGCCACCCTAAGCAATTAGAGCCCTATTTCCGGTTTTGGAAATCATATTATTTGCTATTTGGCAAATATTATCAAATTATTCTATATTTGTGTTAGCTGTGTGCGGGATGCTGAGTAATAATTGCTGTGCTTTGGCTAATTAACAACATCACTCACAAATCAAAAGGAGCCTACGCCATGATAAACATGGAAACCTTTTTTAAAAACCACTTCAACACAAACAAAATAAGCGACGAGAACCTGCGGAAGTTTGCAGAGATACATCTGCAGAGGCTTTCGGCTAATAACGGCGGAGGGGATTTTTCGCAGATGATAACCGATGTTACTAATGCATATTCAGGTTACTTCGGCTCGATAACGGATGAGGACACAAAGTTTGCGGTTCAGCAGGGTTTGACGATTGCAGTAGAGAATGCAGTTGCTAATTTTAAGAAGGCTGTAAGTCAGAAGGAAGGTCTCGTAAGAGCAACATTCGGAAAAGATTCGCCGCAGTATCAGGAGTTCTTTCCGCTTGGTGTAACGGAATACAGTCAGGCAACTTTGCAAAACATTGAAATGCTGATGAACAGGTTTGTTAACGCGGCAGTTGCACACCAGGCTCAGCTTGGTGCCGCACTTGTTACAGAGTTCCAGGGTTACTTAACTGCATACACAACAGCAAGAACCTCGCAGCTTGTAAAGATCGGTGAAGTAGCAGATTCAAAAACATCCACAAGCGTTCAGCGCGATGCAGTTGAAGTTGAATTGATGAAGAATGTTCATCTTATCGGTGCAATGTTCGTAGGAGATGTAAACAGGTGTATGGACTTTTTTGATCAGAGCTTTGTGCGAGACAGCGGAGGCGGAGATGATGAGGATCCGGTACCGCCAACACCGTAGGATAATTATAAATTAATTTCGCAGGGGCGTAACACATACGCCCCTTTTTTGTTTTGGGCGAATTCAATTAGCCGCTACAATTGTTTGCTGATTGGTAAGTGTTGCTTGATTATGCAAGGAACAATTTGCATTTTATTTACAGGATAATATTTTTCTACTCCGATAGAGCAAGATGTACAGAGATTTTTTTCTGAATGACTTGCTGAGACTGCACACCAAACTACTCTACCGAAGCAGAAGTTTTGAAATTAACTTTTTCAACTTCTAACAGGAGGCACGCTATGAAGAACATTTTATTTCTCCTTTTTGTTCTGCTTTTTGTTTTCTCATCACTTGCACAACAATTACCGAATCTTCCCATACCAATGGGTGCGGGAACGTGTGAAGTCTGGCAGAACGCAATTTACCATTTCGGAGGTTCAAACAATTGGTCTGGCAGTACTTGTTACCCGCGAGTTTATAAATTTGACGGAAACAACTGGGCATACTATGATTCCATACCCGATAATAATATGTGGGGGGTTACCTCTGTCCTTGTTGGCGATCAGGTATATCTTTTAGGTGCCTGGCCATCTGGTCCTCAGCTCAACAGAAGATACAATATGAATACAAACGAATGGATTTACCTGGCTTCCAGTCCGAATACATACCATACATGGGGAATAACCGCAGAAGTATTAAACGGCGTTATTTACTTATTTAATCCTGACGGGGAATGTTTTGCTTACGATATCGCCTCGGATTCCTGGTCATCCAAAACATTTAATACAGCAACCGGAACCAGAGACCTCAGCTCAATTCTTTATCAGAATGAAGTATACATTATAGGATGGGACGACTCATCGTTTTACAAGTATAATCCAGCCATAGACCAATGGACGCGGCTTGCTAATTCTCTTTATCAAGTAGGTGCCTGTGCGATGGGCATTATTAATAATCTTATTTATTTTGCCGGCGGGAATATTGGTGGGGCGACTGGTGCGGAATATAACACTATACTTAGATATGATATTTCTACTAACGCCTGGGCTTTAGATACACGGTTACTTAGTTCCAAAAGGCACTGGATGGCTACAGCCGAATATAAAGGTGGATTATATGTTGTCGGGGGAATTGACTCTGTAGCTCAAGCAGTAGATGTGGTAGAAGAAATTGTTCCCCAGGGGACTGCAGGAGTTGAAGGGGAATTTTCGTCTATTAATGGATTTGAACTGTTTCAGAATTTTCCCAACCCATTCAATCCGAGAACAGTGATCAGTTATCAGATACCGGTAAGCAGTGATGTAACGCTAAAAGTATTTGATGTTTTGGGAAATGAGATTGCAACTCTGGTTGATGAATACAAACCAGCAGGGAAGTATGAAGTTGAATTTAATTCATCTGGCATTCTGGATCTAGCATCCGGAATCTATTTCTATCAACTTAAGGCTGGAAATTTCAAAAACACAAAAAAGATGATTCTTCTAAAATAATTTTCAGTCTCCGGTACTTACCTCTCTCTCGGAGTAGATGCCGGGGCTGGCCCCCATCAGCCAAATCTGGTGGGGGTTTAATTTTTGATCGAATAATTCTTATAAACAAAAATATTTCTTTGCTCAAAAACCATTGTCAATACAGGCTAGATGAGTTTTCAATTGCTAATTACAAAGCGTTACTTCTTGATAATATGAAAAATTTGTTGCACTATATATAAGGTAATTCTTTTCTACTTGGAGGGAGTAAGAATATAGATAACTGAATTCCTACTCTACTTTACAGACTACAGACCTTCTCTCCCGAAGCAGAAATGCTGTTAAATATAATCTATCAACACAAAAAAATAGGAGGAGTTATGCGAAATCTATTTTCTGGTACTCTGCTTGTACTTTTTATTTTCATTTCAACTTATTCTTTAGCCCAGCAGTGGACAGATGAGCAGAAGGATGTTTGGAAAGGAGTAGATGCCTATTGGTCTGCAAGTGTATCAGATAAACCAATGGAGTTTCTTAATTACTTCGACGATTCATATTATGGATGGTCATATGAAAATGGAGCTCCAAGTACAAAAGCAGACGCACAAAAATCTTTAAGTTACTGGACAACAAAGGGAAAAACAGTCTACTATGTTATTACACCTGCAAGGATATGGGTTAATGGAAACTTTGCCTATGCACATTACTACTATACTCAAGTTATGGAAGGCAGTGATGGCAAGCCAATAACTGAAAAAGGACGATGGACAGATATCTTGATGAAGAAGGATGGTAAATGGCTAATGGTTGGAGACCACGGAGGAGAGATAAAATAGCAAATCACAATTTTGCTGATTGATAACTTTTTTAAGGCGAGTGTGCATCTCGCCTTAATTGATTTTCAAACAACACAACAGAGGAGTCTGTTATGAGTTTAAAAAATTTAATGGTCATCAAAGCATTAGTATGCCTCGTATTTGGTATTCTCTTACTTGCAGTACCGGATAAACTGCTTTCAATATTTGGCGCAACATTAAGCGATGGAGGAATTTTTACCGCCCGCGAATATGGCTCAGCTCTCTTTGGTAATTTATTTCTTTGCTGGTTTGCAAGAAATGCTGCTGAATCTGATGCCCGGAGAGCAATAATACTCGCTTTATTTGTTTATGATCTGATAGCATTTGTTATGACTACACTTACGGTAGTTTCAGGTGTTCTGAATTTATTAGGTTGGTCTATTGCAGTTATTTATTTGTTCTTCACAATTGGCTATGGCTATTTCTTAGTTAAACCAATTCAGCTAAAGACAGTGCAGTCATAATATTTAATGAATGTTATTTCTAGAATGAATAGGAATTCGGACCTCATATAAAAACTTCTGAGGAAGATAGTTGATGAAGTAAAAACCTCTCCCTTAATCCCTCTCCTTGATAAGGAGAGGGAAACAGGGTGAGGTCAACTATTCTTTATTCCATCCCGGAACTCTTCCCGGAGTCCATGGAGCGCCGTACTTTTCCATTTCGTATTCCAGATTCTTCACATCAACTTCAAGCAAATTTTTTATTCTCGAAAGCATGGGTTCAAACTCTTCACTCGCTGCTTTGTAAACATTCTGCTGTGTTGTTGTTGGTGCAGAGGTCGTACTCCACATTCCCCAGGCAAGTTCATTTAGTCTGTCGTAAACTGTTGGAGGCACAGGTTCATTTCTTTCAGCCAGCGATTTATCCTGGTAGAGATGCTGAAGTATATCTTCAGTATCCTTTTTGATTTTTAAAGCATTGTCCATTAATGAGTTTGGTGCGTCCGGTGTTCTCTTTATAGCATAGATGAGAATATCAGTTTTAGTGTTCAAGTCACGGACAGAATTAAGTGCACCTTCAACAGCACGATTGAATTCTGCAACTTTTTTGTGGAATTCAACCATTGCAGCACGATCTTCGGCTGGTAATGTTGTGTTGTTAAGAACCTTCGCTTCAAACGATTGTGGGCCAGCTACTTTTGTTAGTTCTCCATCAATACTCATGAACATTTCAACTGAGTATTTACCGGGCATAACAGGTGTACCGCTTTCGTTTTTATCCGTTACTGATTTAACAGGATTAGTATCAGGATATCTCAAATCCCAGGTTATTCTATTAATTCCCTGTTTAATTCCTTCTTTAAGTTTGCGGACAACATTTCCCTGTTCATCCAAAATAACGAACAGCAGATAAGATTTTTCTTCTCTGTCTTCTGCACGCAAATCATCCCACGCAGGATACTCAACCGGCTTGTTATCTTTTATAAATTCTTTTTCTTTTTCCTGTCTCGTTTCCTTTTTGGTTTTTGGAGCTTCCTTTACATAGTAAGTAAACGTTGCACCGAATGGGGGATTTTCAGCTTTAAAGAATGAAGAGCCAAGTGAGCTGAATGTTGCACTTCTCTTAATAAACATTAGTGCATCTTTCACTGGGAAAAGCTTGTAGTTTTCCTGCTCAAGAGATTGCTCATCCAGATCTCTCAACGGCGAATAGTTATCAAGTATATAAAATCCTCTCCCGAAAGTTGCAAGTGCCAGATCATTTTCTCTTTCCTGAATATCAAGATCTCTTACTGCTTGTGTTGGTAAACCGCCTTTAAGCTGAATCCATTTCTTTCCTCCGTTAAGGGTAAAGAAAACTCCGTACTCAGTTCCAATAAATAGAAGATCAGATTTGATGTGATCCTGAGTGATTGCGTAAGCAACAAATGGTTCTTTTAAATCGCCTGATATTGATTCCCAGCTGCTACCTCGGTTTCTGCTAACGAGTACGTATGGTTTGAAGTCAGCTCTTTTGTGATTGTCAAATGTTGCATAAACAGTATTGGCATCAAATCGTGATGCGTACAAACAGCTTACGTAAGTGTTTTCTGGAATTCCGGGGAACGATTCAATCTTCTTCCAGTTTTTCCCACCATCTTCTGTCACCTGAACAAGTCCATCATCAGTTCCGGCATAAATTAAATCTTCAACTAAAGGTGACTCAGTTAATGAAACAATATTTCCATAAAAAGAAGTTGACGCATTCTTCGCAACTGCATCAACACTCCACACTTTATCCATTATAGGAAGTTTGTTTCTATCAATTTGTCTTGTGAGATCAGGACTGATAACTTCCCAGGTATTTCCTTTATCATCACTCCTGAAAACCTTATTTGCAGCAGCATACAACCTGTTTGCGTGCGGGCTGAGAATTAATGGAGTATCCCAGTTCCATCTGTACGGCTGTTCATCTTTTCCTTCCTGTGGTTTGATACTTACAGTTTCACCGGATTTTAAATCGTGTCGAGTAAGTCCTCCATACTGCCACTGACAATAAATTATATTTGGATTATCCGGATCAGTCAATGCTTCGTATCCATCGCCGCCGACAAGAGGAATATAATCTGCGTTAACAATTCCTTCTTCATTTATTGTTTGAGAAGGAACGATCATACTGTTGTTATCCTGAGTTCCGCCCATCACGCGATAAAATGGTTCGAAGTTATCCACACTAACTCGATAAAACTGAGTGATCGGTAAATTATCTTTGAAATGAAAAGTTTGTCCGCCATCAAAAGTTTCATAGATACCGCCGTCTCCTCCAATAAGAAAGTGTGATGGATTATTCGGATTTATCCACAAAGCATGATCGTCAACGTGTCTTGCTTTTGTTGATATTGGAGTGAAAGTTTTTCCTCCATCAGTTGTTAACTGCGAAAATGTATCGAGTATGTATACTTTGTTGATATCAGCAGGATCACAAAAGATTTCACTGTAATATTGAGCACTGGAGGATACTACGTCATTCATTTTTTCCCAGGTAACTCCACGATTTATTGATCTAAAAAATCCTCCACTTTTTCCCTGAGCTTCAATTATGGCATAAATATAATCCGGATTAACTGGTGATATTGCTAATCCTATTCTTCCGATATCACCATTGGGTAATCCAGACTCGAGTTTGTTCCATGATTTTCCGCCGTCAGTTGATTTGTGGATTCCTCCTTCAGGTCCGCCATTTAACAATGTCCACACGTGTCTTCTTCTTTGGTATGATGCAGCATAAAGAACATCAGGATCTCTTGGATCCATTACAACATCTGTAATTCCTGTGTTCGGACTGATGTAAAGAACTGAATCCCAGGTTGCACCATAGTCTGTCGATTTATATAAACCTCTGTCACCGCCTGGCCCCCACAATGGACCCTGTGCTGCAACGTAAATTATTTTTGAATCTCTTGGGTCGATTAAAATTTTTGCAATGTGTTCGGATTTCTTCAATCCAATATTCTTAAAACTTTTACCACCATCTTCACTTCTGTAAAGACCATCTCCCCACGAAACACTTCGCTGACTATTGTTCTCGCCGGTTCCGACATAAACGACATTTGTATTTTTCGGATCGATTGTAACACAGCCGATTGAGAAAGAACCATAGTTATCAAAAACAGGTTCCCAGGTTGTTCCTGAATTAATTGTTTTCCAAACGTTTCCGCAAGCAACTGCAACGTAATACTCGTGAATATTATTTGGATTAACCGCGAAGTCAGTTATTCTACCTGAGGTGACTGCAGGACCGATCGATCTGAATTTTAGTCCGTTGAATGTTGCGGATTTGTACGGGTTCTTGTCTTCTTCTTTATCCTGCGAGAGCAGAGGAGATGAAATAATAAAAAAGAATAATAAAAGTGAAAGTAGTTTGTTTATCATTATAACACCTGAATATTTTGGATGGATTTTTTAATGACAGTTAGATTTTATAGAAAAATTACCTGCCAAATTATGGAAACAAAAAAAAGTTTACAATTTTATTTTGATAAATGGAATTTATTTTACATCGAATTGGTTCTAAGATTTATATTTAGTCAGGTAGTTATATTCAATAAATATTATAGGTATTACAATGCAGATAAAAAATTCAACATTTCTTGTAACAGGCGGAAGCCTTGGGATTGGAAAAGCAACTGCTAAACTTTTAGTTGAAAAGGGAGGTAAAGTTACAATTACCGGTCGTAATAAATCTAGACTGGAAAAAACAGCAAAAGAAATCGGAGCGTTCCCAATTCACGCAGACGTTGCGAAACCAGATGATGTTAAAAGAACCTATGATGAATTCCTGAAAGAATTCGGCAACCTTGATTGCTTAATTAATAACGCGGGAATCGGCGGCAAATGGAACCAGGTTTTTGATCTTGACTTCGAAGATTTTATGAATGTTTACTCCGTTAATGTGTTTGGTGCAGCTTTGATGGCAAAGTATGCTGCGAATATCTTTAAGAAACAGAAATCAGGAAACATCATTAATATTTCTTCAACCGCCGGAACCAAAGGTTTTGCAGAAGGAAGTGTTTATGCTTCTTCGAAATTTGCTCTTCGTGGAATGACTCAATGCTGGCAGGCTGAGTTGAGGAAGTATAATGTGAGAGTTATTCTTATTAATCCAAGTGAAGTGCTAACTGCTTTTGGTGATGAGGAGGGAAGAGAGAGAAAGGAAGTTTCAAACAAACTCAGAGGAATTGAAATAGCCCACTCAATTGTTTCGACTCTTGAAATGGATGACAGAGGGTTTATTCCTGAAGTAACAATTTGGGCAACGAATCCTTTTTAGAATATTTCTAAGGGATTGAAGGAGTCGGTCTGAAACTTTTTCGCGTTTCTGTCTCATCGGAAAACTTATTCATTTGAGAACCAGCGTCAATCTCAGAGATATACCAGAATTTTGTATTACCAAATTCCGGTGGTATTTCTCCGATGCTCCACTGAGGATAAGTAGTTTCGAGGAAATAATATTTTTTTCCGTTAGCTACCAGGTATTCACCTCTCGCATTAACTCTTATGCCGAGCATTGCATGCTTATAGTTATAGCTCCACATCATTGCGCAATCAATACCCATTCTTTCCAGTATTACATAAAGAAGCAAAGCCTTCGAATCACAGTCACCAAATCTATAAGCCAGAGTTCCAATTGGTGGAAACAAATCGAGTGTTCCTCCGGGCCTGTCATATTTAATGTTCTGAACAAAAGTTATTACGAAATATACTTTGTCTCTCGTTTCAAATTTTTCTTCAAGAAATATTTCGTTTAATCCTTCGAGCACGGCTTTCATCTGTGGACTGGAATAGAGAAATATTCTCCGGTAAACTTCTGCCCAGACTACACGTGATTCGATTTCAGGATCAGAATAATTCCTCTCCAGACCAAGTTCTCTGTAGCTCATTGCTGAAATTCTGTCGATGTAGTTCATCGCTTCAATAACATCTTTTTCCAAAAGTTTCAGATTAATCCGATACTTTCTTCTTGTTAGTGTGTTATCAACAAACTGCCATGAAAATGATGAATTGATAACTTTTTCTTTGCTTAGGCTGTCGACTTCGATTTCATATTCACGTTTTGCGGTATCTGTAGTCGAAAGATCAATATCGGGAATCTGTGCGGCGATCCACAGTATAATTATGATAACTGCAAAAAAAAGAAATATGAATGCACAGCCAAAAAAAGATTTTTGTACGCAGCCTGATTTCATTATAAAATTGTTTCCCGGTTCAGTTAGTAATTACCCGATATCTATCAATGAAACCGGAGGGAATGGAATCAGCGAGTTTAGTATTGTATCAACTCCGGGCTGAAGAAGCAATGCCATCGAGACAATGATAATTCCCAGAAGAAGACCAACCGCAATGTTGTTTTCTTTTATCTCATTCAGCTCATCGAGATCTTTTGTCAGCCACATAAAGATTTGAAGTGCTGTGTAGATAGTTGTAAAAGCAATCATTCCGCCAAGAATGATATGTCCAATCATTATCAATGCCGAATGAATATAGCTTGTTAAAACAGCATCCGGATTACGGAGGGTGTTTCCGAAAATAGTTATTGCTGATTCTATCGATTTCTTTACGACAAGAATGAGTGCCAGAATGATTGAGCCGTTCAGTATTGCTACAGAAACATTATTTTTTCTTAGTTCGTCCGCTTCGCTTATTCCGGTTATAAGTCGTCGGAAAATCTTAGAAGATAAGTAGACCAGAGTTACAGCGATAATTAAAGAAAGAAGAACCTGCACTATTCCGGTTAGAAGTAAAATAAAGTCCATTTGAGCCTCAAAATTATTTTATGATTGAGGAATTAACCATTTTAGAAAAAGTCCGGATAAAAAATAATACAATTTGTTTTTATATCTTGGCACTGGCAGATTAAAATTTAACCGATGAAAAATTATTTACAAAAAATATTTTATTTGAGTAGAACAATTCTCAGTCATATTAAGATTTATTCTGTGTTTACGGTATTAGAATTTTTACTTATTTCCTGCACTCCTGCGGAAAGTGAGCTGTTCATAAAAGGAATAGAAAGTTATGATAAAGAGATGTATCGAACGGCTATTGATTATTTCGGTCAGGCGATAACTACGGATCCGGGAAATTCAGAACTCTATTATTACAGAGCAAAAGCTAAAATGCAGCTTGATAGTTGTAAAGATGCAATTGATGATTATTCACGAGCGATAACACTCGATAAAACCAAAATTGATTACTTTATAAATCGTGGTCTGGCAAACATATCTTGCCAAAATCACTACGGGGCCATTTACGATTTTGATTATGCTGAAGTTTTAGATTCAACCAACTCAACAATTTATTTCAACCGTGCGTTTGCAAAAGAATCAATCGAAGACTATTCAGGTGCAATTGAAGATTACACTACCGCAATTAACAATGATTCTACTGACTTTAAATACTTCATAAACAGAGGATTGTTGTTTTCATTTCTCGACAGCTCAGAAAGCGCAATAGATGATTTTTCATCGGCGATCGCCATCAACTCGCAAAATGTCATTGCTTACAAAAATCGTGGCGATGAATTTTACAAGCTGGGAAATTTTTCTGATGCAGCCACTGATTATTCAAGTGCAATAGTGATTGAACCTGATAATGTTTCACTTTACTATTCAAGAGCTGAGGCAAAACTCGGAATGGGTGAATTTCTTGCTGCAGTTGTCGATTACACTTATATAATATCTCTTGATCAGACAGACGCAACGGCTTATTACAACCGAGGCATCTGTTATGCTAATATTGATATGAAAAGTAACGCTTGTGAGGATTTTAGGAAGGCAGGCGATCTTGGAATGTTTGAAGCGTATGAGGTTATAAAAGAATACTGCGAAGAAAAAGAAAAGCCAAAGGTTAAGCCGAAAAAATAATTTTAAAATAGCAAAGGCTGTTTCATCATCCTTCACTCAGTGTCACCCCGGTATTAGTGGTCCCGATTTTCCCCTACCCCTATTTATGAAGGTAAGTTTTACGACACTGTATCAGCAGGTAAGAATCAGCAGATTGTTGAAACAGCCTTAAGAAAAATATTATTTAAGTATTGTGCCTAGTCTCTCTTTTTTTGCAAGCAGCTCTTCCTGAGTTTCTACACGATCCGGATCTTTTATTATTGCCTCACTTGGGCAAGCAGCTACACACTGAGGTTCATCATAGTAGCCGACACATTCGGTACATTTGTCATAAGCGATGTATGTATGAGTATCGTGTAAAGCCGGATGTTCCTGTCCATTTAATTCATATGGAGCTCCGCCAGCATAAATTGCATTGTTCGGGCAATCAATTTCGCATGCATTGCAATCGATGCAGTCGTCGGTTATTAAGTAAGCCATTTTGATTTCCTGTCTTTTTTGTTATCGAATTATAAAGCTATACCACAAAGACAAATACTGTGCCCTTTATTAAACGTTTGGGAGAAGTTAAATTTATTTGAATGGTCTATTTTCCCGCAGTCTTTATTGACTTTTAAGAAACTGGGGTGAGTTGTTCTCAATATTGAAAATATAATTTCCATTAATTGGATATGGAGATGAATCACGCTTTATTATTGATGAAGGCAAATATTTATGGGGTTAAACCGATTTGTTGAAGTAACTTTTCGTTTCAGCTGAAACTATTCCGCTTAAACCAAGAAGAGCAATAAGATTTGGAAGAGCCATTAGTCCGTTCATTATATCTGCGATTGTCCAGACTAAATCAAGTTTAACGACGGCTCCGATATAAACAATAATAACGAAGAGTAATCGGTACGGTTTGACAGATTTTTCTCCCAGTAAATATTCAAGTGATTTCTCACCGTAATAACTCCATCCAAGAATTGTTGAGTATGCGAAAAATATTAGTCCGATAGAAACAACTATTCCGCCCCACTCACCGGGTAATGCTGTTTCAAATGCTTGTTGAGTTAATGGAGCTCCTGTTGCTCCTGTCGGAAGAACATTACTTACAAGAATTGCAAATCCGGTCATTGAACAGATTATGATTGTATCAATGAACGTCTGAGTCATTGAAACGAGCGCCTGTGTTACAGGATGTTTTGTTTGTGCAGCAGCAGCCGCAATCGGTGAACTTCCCAAACCAGATTCGTTTGAAAAAACACCTCTTGAAATTCCACTTCTGATCGTCATCATAATTGTAGCACCTGTAAAACCGCCAGCAGCTGCTGTATCAGTAAATGCTTCAATGATAACATGACTGAACACGGAAGGTATTTGATCGATATGGATGATCACAACAACGAGAGCGGCAAGAAAGTAAAATGCAATCATAAACGGAACCAAAACACCTGTCACTTTGCCAATACTTTTTATACCTCCGAGTAAAACTAGTCCGGTTCCAACTGCAAGGATGATTCCCGTTACTTCAACAGGAAGATCAAATGAATACTTTACTGCATCAGCGACAGAGTTTGACTGCACCATATTCCCAATTCCAAAAGCAGCGACAGAAGCAAACATAGCAAATAAAGCCCCGAGCCATTTCAGGTTCATCCCGTTAGCAAGATAATACATTGGTCCACCACACATATTACCATTTTTATCTTTGATCCTGTATTTAACAGCAAGAACCGCTTCGGCATATTTTGTTGCCATACCGAATAATCCTGTAATCCACATCCAGAACAAAGCACCGGGACCGCCAATAGCAATTGCTGTTGCAACACCTGCAATATTTCCTGTACCAACTGTAGCAGCGAGTGCAGTCATCAATGCCTGGAAGTGAGAAATATCTCCTTCGGATTCGGATTCTCTTTTTCTTATAAATGCAAGCCAAAGTGAGTGGACGAGCTGCTTGAACTGTAATCCTTTGAGCAGGATGGTGAGATAAATTCCGGTTCCCACCAGTAAAGCAATAAGAGGAATACCCCAAATAAAATCTCTTATGTCAATTAATAATTGTTCCAATATTTATTCAGAATTTTAGATGTTTAGCCGGCAACTTATTTGAGATTTTTCTATATAAATAAATACATCTCAGAACGAAAGAATTAATTTTCCTGAAGTAAAGGATTATTTATTTCTCTTTTTTCCAGAATTGTAAGAACATTTCTGAAACGAGGTAGGAAAGAAATATATAAGCCTACTACTTTAACCTTGTATGTATTTCCAGCTTGAATAAGGCGATAAATTTCATCAGCGTTGGATTTGTTATTGTGATAGTAATTGTTTTCATTTAAGAAGACTTCTTTATCGGTGAATATAAAATATCTTCCCTTCTCGCCGGACCACACTTCTTTGTTGGTAACTTTTATGTCAATTACCTCTTCAGTAAAGATTGGTTCGAAGAAAACAAATCCAAAAACCAGAACGCACAGGATAATTATTATCCCGAAAAACATAGAAATTTTTGACATCATTTACAGTAACTCTCCTTCCTCTCTAATTGTGATTATATTTCAAGCATCCCACCGCATATATCACGCCGAAAACTAAAAAACACACACTTGCTATTCTACAGTATTTTTACACTTTACGCAACCATCAATTTTAACGAGGAAAGCATATATTATCCCCGGATTTTCAATTTTTTAGGAAAAAATGTAATTGGAAAGAAAAATCATCTACATAGTTATACCAGCTCTATTTCTTTTAATTTCCTTTTGCGGAACGAATAAAAAGGATGAAAAAGTAAAAACCTTAACTTTTTCAGTGGCTGAAAAAATTCCTGTGTCCGAACCATCCGGTCTTGCTCTTTCTTCGGATGAAAAAGCATTTTGGACGGTAAGCGATCAGACTGCGGAGGTTTACCTTTTTGACGGCTGGGGAAAAATAATTAAAAGCTTTGATCTTGACGGGGAAGATCCTGAAGGAATTACAATAGTGGATGACAGTACGCTTGCGGTTGTTCTTGAAAGATCACGGGAAGTTGTTATTCTTGATACGGCCGGAAATGAAATTAAACGTGCTTCTATTAATCTTAAAGGAGATTTGAATACAGGCCTGGAAGGAATAACATATGATCCAGCAGAAAAAAAATTTTATGTTATAAATGAAAAGAAACCTCTTTTACTAATTACACTAGATCGAAATTTAGCCGAGATAAAAAGAGACACGCTTAATTTTTCAAAGGATATATCAGGAATATTTTATGATTCTGATCTGAAAGTGTTATGGATTTTAAGTGATGAAAACCAGCGTATTTACAAAACCGACCTTTCGGGAAATCCAATTGAGGAATTTAAGATTAAAGTTACTCAGCCCGAGGGAATTGCATTTAACAAAGCAAGAACGAGACTTTACATAATTTCCGATCGGACAGAAAATCTTTATGTCTTCAACCTAAAATAAAAGTTAGGAGTTAGGGCTATAAGTTTGTCAATAGTTCATGAGAAAGTATCTTTTCTTAAAATATTGTAAGTTTGCCTCGTTAGATAACATTTTTATTAGATCAACTAAATCTGTTAGATAATATTTCTAAATATTTCAATTTGACCCATATTTATCTAACGAGATAAACTCAATAGATAAAATTACAGCAAATGATTTTTTAAGCGCGTTAAAACTAAATCAGGGAGGGAAAAAATGACTGACGCTAATCACAACATTCTTTTTATGCAGCTCATCATTCAGAATCAGCAGATTGCAATGATGTCGATGGGTAAAATTAAAAATCCGGTTACAGACAGAGTTGAGCGTAACCTGGAACACGCTAAAATATATATTGACACCCTCGATATGCTTCTCGCAAAAACAAAAGGTAATCTTTCAGAATACGAGGAAAAATTTCTTATCGAAACCCTGAAAGATTTAAAGTTGAATTACGTCGATGAAGTGGATAAAGACAAAAAGAAATCAGAACCGGAAAAAGAAAAAACCGGGGAGAAAGTTTAATCTCAAATGGTAGTTGGTATAATTGCAAATATTACCAAGGGGAATATTCTGGATGTCGTATCATCCTTCACGACAAAGTTGAAGGAGAAAAAGTTAGATTATCTCCTCACAAATTCAATCGTTGAATCCAAAGGAAAATTTAAAATCAAATCCTCTTCAAATTTTAATTTGGAAGATGATGAAGTTTTCAAAAATAGTAACGTTATAATTTCTATCGGCGGTGATGGAACTATGCTGGCAACTGCATATAAAGCTCATCAGTACAACAAACCAGTGCTAGGATTGAATCTTGGTAAACTTGGTTTCCTTGTTGAAACGGATGTGGCTCAAATGGACAGCGTGATTGATCTTCTGAAAAAGAAAAAATATTCAATCGAAGAGCGAATGGTCTTATCCGGAATTTGTTCTGCTCACACCACAGGTGAGCTTGTTGCTGTAAATGATTTGGTTATTGAAAAAGGTGGCTGGCCTAAAATGATTGAGCTCACTGTTTGGGTGGATGATGAATACGTTACAACTTTTTCTGCTGATGGATTGATAATTGCAACTCCAACCGGTTCAACAGGATATTCGCTTTCAACGGGCGGACCGATTGTTGCACCAACTGCAAAAGCGATTACACTTTCTCCGATATCTCCGCACAGTCTTACTGTTAAGCCCGTCGTTTTATCTAGCGAGCAGGTAATAAAATTGCGGGCGAACTCACCCCATAAAAGTGTACAGGTAAGCTGTGATGGTCAGCGTGTTTTTAGTTTCCAACCTCCATTAGAAATTGTTATAAAGAAGAGTAACAGACCATTAAAACTTATTAAAACCTCCCTGACTACCTATTTTGAAACCCTGCGAAACAAGCTTATGTGGGGAATTGATGTTCGGGTTAATAAACTTAATAATAAAGGAAAGAATTAGCCGCAATATATTATTGCCAATCATAAGATATATTTTGCTTGCAACTTTAACTTTTTCTTAAGAAGTTCCCTTTGAGTTAAATAAATATTTGCTCAAATGAGGGATCCAACCAAATATTGTGTTTTAATTGTTCTATTATTTTTATTATCGTCTCACAAGACATTTCTCATAATTCACATAAAAAAAGTAAAGCGAACATCAAATCAGCTTTTCCTAGTTATATTCTACTCAGTTTTTATATCATTGATACTTTTTACAAATCATTCATTCTCGCAGGATATAAGTGGTGACATTGAAGGAAGAATTGAAGATACTCTTGGAAATACTCTGGCAGGAGTAAATGTTTCGCTTCAAAGTTCAAGTCTTCAGGGAAGTCGGGGTGCCACAACAAATGAAAAAGGATTCTTTCAAATTCTGAATTTACCCATCGGCGAATATGCTGTTTCACTTAGTTCTGTTGGATATCGTGAATTAAAAATTGAGCATGTTCAGATTCAGTTAGGAAAAACAACAAATCTCGGAATTATCATACTCAGCGAGCACACTATTAATCTGCCTGAAGTAACTGTGGTTGGTAAAAAGTTGATTATCGATCCATTATCTACAAGTTATGGGGGAAATATAATTGCTAAAGATTTTGAACAACTTCCGGTTGATAGAAACTATAAAAGCATAACGACCCTTTTGCCGCAAACTAATTTAAGCTACTTCGGAGATGAAGTGAACATTGGCGGTGCAACAGGATTTGAAAATAAATATTATGTCGATGGAATCGAAGTTACTGATCCGCTGATAGGAGCAGATGCAACAAATCTTCCTTATAATTTTATACAGGAAGTTGAGGTTAAGTCGGGTGGTTATAATGTTGATGCCCGGAGTGCACTTGGTGGATTAATGAACGTTGTTACTTTTTCAGCTTCAAATGAATTTCACGGCTCAGCTTTTGGATTTTATACAAGTAATAAGCTAGCTGAAAATAAAAAACTTGGTTTGAGCGATGTTACACAAGGCGACTATTCTAACTATGACTTTGGATTTGGAATCGGCGGTCCAATAATTCTGGATCAATTATGGTTTTATGCAGCATATAATCCAACATTTAATAACAGAGATGTGGATGTTCCAAGCTTCGGCACACAGCAGGATAAAATACTCAGACATCTGTTTGCAGCAAAACTTAACTGGCGAACTTCTGACAAGTTACAAATAATATTTACTGCAACGGGCGATCCTGCAAAACAAAATGCAGTTGGAAGAGGTATTAATGTCTCTCCTTCAATTCTGCTTAATATTGATCCTTACCTGATGGATGTTAAGTCCGGAGGAATAAATCTATCCTTGAAAGGAACTTACACATTCAACAAAAATTTCTTTATTGATGGATTAATTTCAAGAGTTGACCGGAATGAAATTGTAGAACCTTCAACTCCGGCAGGCTCAGAAGTTCTTTACAAAGATTATCTGAATGATGCCTGGTCAGGAGGAATAGGGGGTAGGATGGACTCTTACAGATATAGCTACGCTGGCAGGATTACCTCAACTTTACAGTTGAACGATCACAATATTAATGTTGGTGCAGAATACAAAACAAATTACGTTAATCAAAATCATAATTATCAAGTTATAGAAAGATTTGATTCAGCGTATTACGGAGAATCAATTGGTGAAGCATTGGCAGAAGTTTATAACCGGATTCCCTCCTTGTTTATCCAGGATAGCTGGAGAATTTCTAACAGATTAAACGTAACTGCTGGAATCAGATGGGAATCCCAAACTGCTGTAGGTTCAAATGGTGAAATTGCTCAAACTTTATCTGTTCCTTTACAGCCTCGTCTGGGAATTGTATATCTTCTCAATGATCAGGGAACACACAGATTGTTCGGTTCATTTGGAAGATTTACACAGGAATTTGGACTCTGGCAATCGCTACAATATCATACTGATACTGGTTATGACTACTGGATTTTATTTCAACATGATCCGCGAATCGATAATACTGGAGGCGATACACTTTATAATTTTAAACATACAATAAAACCTGAAGTAAAAGATCTCGAAGCTCAATACTTCGATGAATTTACTTTAGGCTACGAAACATTAATTGGCAATAATTTTCGTATTGGTGCGCAGGGAGTTTACAGAACTCTCCGACAATGTATTGATGATGTTTGGTTTGAGGAAGAAGATAGATATCAATATGGAAATCCTGGCAGCGGATTTTTATCCGCCTGGCCAGAACCAAAGAGAGATTACACTGCTCTGGTGATTACGTTGGAAAGAAGAGGAGATGAGCATTTTAACTTTCTAGCTTCCTATGTCTTCTCCAGAAACTATGGCAATTACGAAGGACTGTTTGATTCCTTCAAACACGGTTTATTTCCAAATGAAAATGCATCTTTTGATGATCTGAATACTGCAGATATAAATTCAACAGGATTGCTTCCTAATGACAGGACACACGTCTTTAAATTTTCAGGCTACTATCTCTTTCCTATCGGATTGACTGTAGGCATATTTTTTATAGCTCAGAGTGGAGCACCATTAAGTGAATTAGCAAATACAGGATTTGGAATTAAATTTTTGTCAGAACGCGGCTCTGTTGGTAGGACGCCATTTATCTGGGATCTTAATGCGCGATTTACATACAATCTTCAGTTTATAAATTCCGTTAATTCAAAAATAATTCTTGACGTCTTTCATATTGCGAGTCAACAGAAGCCCGTAGACATTGTTCAAAAAAAATATAACGGAATAGATGAGAACGGAGATCCTATTTGGCCTTATGACAAATATGGTGAGGTTTTCAGGTATCAGCCATCACTATCAATGCGTTTAGGAATTGAAGTGAGTTTTTAATAAAAACAATTATTTACTCAGTTGCATAGAAAAATTAACATACGTGTCTTAGCTTGCTGCTTATTTGCACTGACAATCTTATTATTGTCTTACCAGACTTCTGCACAGAATTATGTCCCTGAGAAAACCATAATCAAAAAAGCCTCTGCAGAGTATGGGTTCGATATAAGTTTTTCCTGGACGATTTTTCAGGATCGAAAAGGCTTTTTATGGATTGGAACATCTGGCGAGCTATTAAGATATGATGGACTTAGATTTAAGGCATATAGAAACGAGCACGAAAATGTTCACAGCCTGGCAGCTAATGCTGTAAGAGTAATTTATGAGGATAATTCTGGAATTATTTGGATAGGCACCGGTGGAGGCGGACTAAATAAATACAATCATGATAAGGAAAATTTTATCAGATATATACATAATCTGAATGATTCAAATAGTATTAGTGCAAATTATATCTATTCTATCTGTGAAGATAAATCCGGAAATCTATGGATTGGCACCGAATTGGGATTAAATTTTTTTAATCGCCGCACTGAAAAATTCAGAAGCTATAAAAATATTCCCGAGGACTCAACAAGTTTAAGCAGTAATTTAGTAACTGCAGTATTCGAGGATTCAAAATCTAATTTGTGGATCGGAACGATTGATGGAGGACTAAATTTATTTGACCGGAATAGCAACAAGTTCTTCCGTTTTATACACAATCCTGAGGACGCCAAAAGTTTAAATCATAATAAAGTAACCGGGATATGTGAAGACAAATTTGGAAATGTGTGGGTATCAACTTTAGGGGGCGGATTAAATAAAATAACATACCGTGACGATATTCATTCTACTTCTTTCATAAGTTTCAAAAACATTCCGAATGATCCAACAAGTTTGAGTGATAATGACATTGCTTCTTTCTACATAGATAAAAACAACACTATGTGGCTTGCAACCTGGGGCGGTGGTTTGAACAGAACAATTTCAAGTCTCAACGATTCACAACTTTTATTTACTTCTTTTAAAAACGATCCTGATGATCCAACTAGTCTAAGTTCTAATAATGTATCCACAATTTTTCAGGATAACTCTGGCATACTTTGGATTGGCACCTGGGGTGGAAGTATCAATTTAATTAATCTTAAGCAAAAACAATTCAAACATTATAATAGGGAAAAAAATAATCCAAATTCACTAAGTGCTAACGGAGTAATGTCGATTTTCGAAGACAGAGCAGGGATTATATGGATCGGAACCTGGGATGGAGGATTGAATAAGTGGGATAGATCCACCAATAAATTTACTCACTACAAACACAACGCTGATGATCCCTTTAGTTTAAGTGATAATTCGGTATCTGCAATTTATGAAGACAGTTCTGGTGATTTTTGGATCGGTACCTGGAATGGCGGACTGAATAAGTTTGATAGAGCTAGGGGAAAATTCTATCACTTTAATCATAACTCAAAAGACCCGTCAAGTATTAGTGATAACAGAATTCTATCAATTACAGAGGATGAGTCAGGTAATCTTTGGATTGGAACATACTATGGAGGCCTGAATAAATTTGATAAAAACATTGGAAAGTTTACTCATAACAAAAATATTCCTGATGATTCAAACAGTTTGAGTTCAACTGATGTACATGAACTACTGCTTGATAATTCTGGAATTCTCTGGATTGGGACAAAACATGGGGGTTTGCAATCACTGGATTTGAAATCGGAGAAATTTTCCCTATATAAAAATATTCCGGGTGATATAAATACAATAAGTAATGATAAAATTTCAGATTTATATCAAGACAAATCAGGAACTTTATGGATTGGTACCCAGGATGCAGGTTTAAATAAATTTGACAGAGAAACAGGAATATTTAAAAGCTATCGAATGGGTGATGGATTAGCCAATAATTTTGTAATGGGAATTTTGGAAGATGATAGCGATAATTTATGGATCAGCACTAGCAACGGTTTATCGAAATTTAATATCGCAAACGAAACTTTTAGAAACTACTATGTTGAAGACGGCCTTCAAAACAATGAATTCGAAGAATTATGTGCCTGCTGGAAAATCAGAACCGGGGAATTAATATTCGGCGGTGTTAATGGTTTTAATATTTTTTATCCTGACAGCATAAAAGATAACATGCATATTCCAACTGTTTACATCACTGATTTTAAATTGTTTAACAAATCCGTCTTAATTGGTTTTGACAGTCTTAGCGGCAGAACAATCTTGAAAAGATCTATAATAGGCTGTGAAGAAATTGAACTTAATCATAGTGATAATGTATTTACTTTAGAATTTGCAGCTTTGGATTTTCAGGCACCAAATAAAAATAAGTATGAATATATCTTGGAAGGATTTGATAAGGAATGGACATATACTGACGCAAATAATTCTTCTGCAACATATACAAACTTAGATCCCGGAGATTATGTTTTCAGAGTCAAGGGGTCAAACAATGATGGTTTATGGAATGAGAAAGGTGCTTTAATAAAAATAATCATCCTTCCTCCATGGTATCAAACCACAATTGCTTACCTGGTGTATATTGTTTTAATAGGAAGTATAATTTATTTCACTTGGAAGACTCAGGTTAAGCGATTAAAATCTAAACATGAATACGAGTTGAGCAAACTTGAAGCAAGTAAAATGCACGAAGTTGATGAAATTAAAACAAGATTCTTCACTAACATCTCGCACGAATTCAGAACTCCACTGACTCTAATATTGGGTCCCGCAAAAAATGTTTTAGAAAGTACACAAGAACCAAAGACGAAGCATGATGTAAGTTTAATAAAAAGAAATGCCGGAAGATTGCTTGGACTTGTAAACCAGCTTTTAGATATCTCAAAGCTCGAATCCGGAAATATGAAACTTCAGACAGCTTCAATGAATATTATTCCCTTGTTGAAAGGATTAGTCTTGTCATTTTCATCATTTGCTGAAAGAAAAAGAATTACGTTAAAGTTCAGTTCTGCAGAGAATGAAATAATGATTTATCTGGATAAGGATAAGTTTGAAAAGATAATTACCAACATTCTTTCGAATGCTTTAAAGTTCACGCCGGAAGGTGGTTCGGTAGAGGTAGAGGCTCGACGAGGTAAGGGAAGTAATAATATTGAAATTAGTGATACCGGCATTGGTATTCCGGCAGACAGGATTGATAAAATCTTCGACCGTTTTTACCAGGTAGATGGTAGTCATACAAGAGAACACGAAGGAACAGGAATTGGATTATCGCTTACGAAAGAATTGATAGAGCTTCACAAAGGGAAAATATCGGTTGAGAGTGAGCCAGGGAAAGAATCAACTTTTACAATTAGTCTTCCTTTAGGTAAAGATCATCTCAGACCGGAGGAAATTTGTGAACCAGATGAAGAGAAAGAGTATGAGAAAGAAATATCTGAAACAGAGCAAGAAGAAGAATCGAAACCGGAAGGAATCAGAGCCGGATTAATCGAAAAAGATTCATTTCCTCTGTTACTCATTGTAGAAGATAACTCAGATGTTCGTTCTTACATCAAAGATAGTCTTAAAACAGATTACAGAATTATTGAAGCTGTGGATGGTGAAGATGGATTAAATAAATCTATCGAGAATTTACCCGATTTAATAGTTAGCGATGTAATGATGCCGAAGATGGATGGATTCAAGCTGTGTGAAAAAATTAAGACTGACGAACGAACAAGTCATGTTCCCGTAATTCTTTTAACAGCGAAAGCAGCAAAGGAAGATAAGCTGGCAGGATTTGAAACCGGAGCCGATGAATATCTTATGAAACCTTTCGACACGGATGAATTGCAATCGAGGATTAAAAATCTTATCGAACAAAGAAAGAGATTACAGAATCACTTTAAAAAACAAGGTCTGATAGAAATAGATAAACAAAAAATCACATCCGTTGATAAGATGTTTTTGCGGAAAAGTTTTGATTTAATTAATAAACATATTTCTGATTCATCATTCAGTGTGGAGATACTTGCAGAAGAGTTAGCTATCAGCCGTTCTGGTTTACAAAAGAAAATTCAGGCGTTAATCGGAGAGACACCCGGTGACCTGATACGAAGAATTAGGCTGAACAAAGCTGCGGAACTAATTAAAAATAATTTCGGGAATCTTTCAGAAGTTGCTCTTGAAGTTGGTTATAATAATCCTGCTCACTTCTCAGAAGCGTTCAAGAAGCAATTTGGTGTAGCGCCATCTCAATATTTGTCAGCCAAATAAAAGGCGAAGGCAGAGGCTTAATAAAACGGCCAGTCACTTATCAAAAAAATGTTAGCATTAATAAACTAATAAGGTTACCGCACCACTTGCTCAGGGTTTTTTACTAAGGTTAAAAGCAGACAAACTAAGGTTTTCAGATTAGTTGACTGATTATGATATTAAAAACGACTTGAAACTTATCATCAGCATAAACCTTAGTAACTTTTGTAACCAATGATATTATCAACCTTATTACCTTATCTAGATTCCTTGATCAACTAATTAGATTTACGGATCACTTACCAAAAGCATCCTCGAAGTAATTTCTACCTAAAAACCACCAACAGTTGCTGATCACCAAATTATTTTGATTGCGATTTACTAAAAAGCGGAAGTTTTTTACTAAAATCTGGTAGATATCCCCTCCTAAAAATCTTACCATATAAGCAAAAAATAAATTTTTTAATGACTTCAAAAAGTAAAACAGGTGTAAGATGCTCACTCAAACAAAAAATGGATATGAAAGTGATCTTGAGCCGACGGAATTTTATTTAAGTCCGAATTACCCGAATCCGTTTAGGGAAAAAACGACAATTAAATACTGTGTTGCATACGAAACACGGGTACAGATTACAGTTTACAATCACGATGGTGATGTAATTGAAAAACTGGTTGATGAAGTTAAGCAGCCGGGCACATACGTAACTGAATTCTCAGCCGTCAGGACTCATTCAGGGGAGGTTCGGAATCTTTCTCCGGGATACTACTGCTACTGTATGATTGCCGGAAATTTTACCAGCGAAAAAATTTGGTTGTGTATAAACCACTTCTCAGGGAAGATTAATATGAAATCACTATTGCAGTTTTTATGGTAAATGTAATCGTAGGGAAAGGTCTCGACTTGTCCCTACAAATGTAGTGTGAGAAATAAAAATGACATTGCTTAATTAAAAAAAATTATCCCCTCCTTAGATAAGGAGGGGTGTCTGAAAGACGGGGTGGTCTGAAAATTTGTTTTTATGTAAGCACCACCCCCGACTAAAGTCGACCCCTCCTCAGAGAGGAGGGGAATAAAGATGGAAAAATTTTCTAATTAATTTATTGAACAACCATAAATAGGAGGTTCTTATGCGATCTAATTTTTTCAAATCGTTCTGGTTCATTACAGTTTTGTTATTGAGCAATGCTGATTTACTTGCCCAGGTAAACTGGATAAAGTACGTGGGGAATCCAATAATAACTGTTCCGGGTGTATGGTACGCAGGTGCATTTGCACCTTATGTCATTTATAACGCTGATTCATCCAGATACGAAATGTTCTTTACGGGGGCAACTACTGCGGGTGGTGGAAGACCTTGTCGAATTGGTCTTGCCTATTCCAATGATGGATTGTCCTGGCAAGTGCGATCAACACCGGTTCTAAATCCATCAGCGGGTCAATGGGATTCCTATACTGTAGAATTACCATATGTTATTTATGAAAATGGATCTTACAAGATGTGGTATTCCGGTGCGCTTAGTCCTACAACCTACAAAATTGGATACGCTACTTCACCTGACGGAATCAATTGGACAAAACATCTAACACCGGTTTTAGAAGCTGGCACTGATCCCTGGGAAGCTGAAGGCGTAGCAGGCAGTTGTGTTATGCCGGTAACAGGTGGATATAAAATGTGGTATGTCGGGGCTAATTCTGGTATGAGCAAGCTATGTATAGGGTATGCTACCTCTGTGGATGGAATTCTTTGGCAAAAAGACACACAAAATAATCCCATCTTAGAACCTGGAATTTCAGGAGAATGGGACGACACGTGGGTAACTAAACCAAGTGTTATGTTCAAGGATAATATCTACTATATGTGGTATTTAGGGACAGGAACTTCCTGGGGACAGTTCAGAATTGGACTTGCTACATCACCGGATGGAATTAATAATTGGACTAAACATTCCGCCAATCCGGTTTTGAGACCATCAACAAGCGGTTGGGATGGGGGTGAAGTAGAATCCCCAGGTGTTCTATTAGTCGGAGATACTTTATATATGTATTACGATGGAAGTCCATCCGGAAATTATGTTTGGAAAATTGGGCTTGCAAAATCTCTCTACTCACCGCCTCTACTTCCCGGAACTTACACTGTCGGTACAGGCGGAAACTTCGCAACAATTCAGGAAGCATTTGATAAACTTGAAACTGATGGAGTTGCAGGTAATGTTACGCTTGAATTGATTGATGAACTTTACACATCACCAACAGATTCATTTGGCTTAAAATTGAACGGCCCAATTCCCGGTGCCGGACCAAACAGCAGAGTCACTATTAAACCTGCTGAAAATAAGAATGTGGTAATTGAAGGAGGCGGAATTTTTGTAATGTACTTAATGAACACTAACTATTTAACATTTGATGGTGTTTCTATAACAGGTCCAACCACACTAACATTTCGTGCTTTATATAATAATCAATTTGTCTATAATAATGGACTTTGTTTTGTAAATAACTCGGACTATAACATAGTTCAGAATACAACTTTTATAAATGAGTCATCTATGAGACTTGGTGTCGTACTGGGTTTTTATTCTGAATTAAATGCACAGGTTACACCCGATAATAATCTGATACAGTCCAATTTTATAAAGCAAGCTGGAATAGGAATTTGGGTAGGTACGCATCAACCTAACTTGCGGCCAACAGGCAACATTATTAAAGGTAACATCATTGGATCGGAAACAGATAGCCTTATTAGCTGGGGAATTCAAATCGAGAAGAATCAAAATGCTCTCATCGAAGAAAATATTGTTGAGAAAATTAGGGGTGCCAGTGCAGAATTTGTTATTGCACACGGAATTAATTGCTACGGATGTTCAGAATCTACAATCCGGAATAATATTGTTCATAATGTTAATACGAGTTATAACAATGGTAGTATGGGTATAGGGTTAACAGGTGATGGTAACACTGTTGGAAATGGAAATCTAGTTTATAATAATATGGTGTACGATATAAATAGCTCCTCATCCGCATCATACAGTAACATTGGCGGAATTCATCTGGAGTATCAGAACAATACCAAAGTTTATTATAACTCAGTTTATTTATCTGGTACAGGAGCCAATCATCAAGGTTCTGGTGCATTGTATATTTGGAATCCTGGGATGAATACTGAAGTAAAAAATAACATCTTTATTAATACAAGAGATGAAGGACAGTACTGCGCTTCTGCAATATATTTGAGGACACAGAACACAGTTTTAAGTTCATCAGACTTCAATGTTCTTAATTATGAGCAAAATAATTACAACTGTCTGGTAAAATCTAATACCGGTAGTTATCATTCATTAGCTGAATGGCAAGCAACAGGTTATGATGTGAATAGCTATGTTGAAATGCCGCACTTTATTTCACCGACCGATTTGCATATTGATAAATCTATAGCAACTTATCTTGAATCGCGCGGGACTCCGATTGCAGAAGTGTTGACGGATATTGATGGAGATATCAGAGATGATGATTCTACTGATATCGGTGCGGATGAGTTTGATGGAATAGTTGGAGTTGAAGATGAAGAAACTCTTCCAACAGAATATGCTCTTGAACAGAACTATCCCAATCCATTCAATCCAAGTACGGTGATCAGTTACCAGTTACCGATAAACGGTGATGTGACACTAAAAGTATACGACATACTCGGTAACGAGATTGCAACTTTGGTTAATGAATACAAACCAGCAGAAAGATATGAGGTTGAGTTCACCGCCGCGGCATTACCAAGCGGAGTATATTTCTATCAGTTAAAAGCAGGAAATTTTATAGAAACAAAAAAGATGTTGCTACTGAAGTAAAAATAACCTCACCCTGTTTCCCTCTCTTAACCAAGGAGAGGGATTAAGGGAGAAGTAAAATAAAAAATGCCATCACGTAGATGGCATTTTTCTTTTTTATGAAATGTATTAGATCTAAACTTCTTCCAGAACAGGCACTTCGACCTTTTTCTTTTCTACTTTCTTTTTCCCGTTGGTTTTCTTTCTCTTGCTTCCGAAACCTTCAGGATTATTCTTGTCAGAATAGTTTTTATACCTGTATACCTTATTCTGGAAGTTTCGTAAGATTATTTCCTCTTCATCCATATGGAGAACGTAATTCGGCAGAATTGGAATTTTACCACCGCCGCCAGGTGCATCAATTACAAAGTGAGGAATTGCCAGACCGCTTGTGTGTCCTCGTAAAGCTTCAGCAATCTTTAGTCCCGTTTCAATTGAAGTGCGGAAATGGTTTGCACCTTTAGTCTCATCTGCCATATACATATAGTATGGACGAACTCTTATTTTCAATAATTTTTGCATCAGTTCTTTTACAACAGCAGGATCGTCATTTACACCTTTCATAATTACCATCTGGTTTCCTACAGGAACTCCGGAATCAGCAAGCATTTCGCATGCTTTTGAGCTTTCAGGAGTAACTTCCCACGGATGATTGAAATGTGTATTCACATAAATCGGGTGATACTTCTTTATCATATTAACAAGCTTGGTTGTAATCCTTTGAGGAAGAACAACAGGCATTCTTGTTCCAAGTCTGATAATTTCAATATGCTTGATCTCACGCAGACGCTGGAGTATTTTTTCAAGCATAGTATCTGTAAGCATCAAAGGATCACCGCCTGAAAGAATCACATCCCGAATTTCTGAATGCTGCTCAAGATAATTGAATGCGCTTTCAAGACCTTTCATTGATATTTTTTCGTAGTCACCGACTTTTCTTTTCCTTGTACAAAAACGGCAATAGATACCACACTGGCTGGTAACTAAAAATAATGCACGGTCGGGATAACGATGAGTGATATTTGGAACGGGACTCATTTCGTCCTCGTGAAGAGGATCTTCTTCCGCATCTATGTCTTCCAGCTCTACTTTTGCCGGTACACATTGAAGCCAGATTGGGTCGCCGGGATAACGGATCAGACTTAAATAGTAAGGATTAATTCGTGCCTGGAAGAATTCATCGAGATCTTCCGCTGTCTTGCGGTCGATACCAAATTTTTCCACGACATGGTCTACAGTGTGTACACTGTCCCTTACCATTTCCTGCCAAAGTTCCATGATAGTTCCTCAGTTGTTCTTGTGATTGAAATATTTTCCAAAGACGATCATTCCATCGCCTTTGGAATAAAAATCATTTATTTCAAACAGTATGCTGTAATTATTACGCATATAAAAATTTCTTGTAGCAGAGTAACTATCTTTAGAAGATGTTTCAGCCAGCAGCCACCTGCCGTTGTTTTCATTAACAAAGTTTTCTGCATGTTCTAAAAGTTTTTTTCCAATCCCTTTTTTTCCATAATTAGGATTGGTAACAATCCAGTAGAGATCATACACACCATCCGTTAACGGTCTCTTACCGGTGCAATGGTAACCAAGAATCATGCCATCTTCCTCATAAACGAACAAATTATAGTCCGTCTGCATCAGATTAGTTGATGCGATGTTCACAAGTTCCATCGCAACTTTAATTTCTTCATCACTAAAATTCGGTGTCGAACTTAAAATTCCTTCTATGACTTTAGCATCAACCGGCTTTAGCCTGCGAATCATTTTTCTTCTTTCTGATTAATGCAAAGCTTGCAATTGTATAGAGCAAATCATCGTAACTGATTCCATCTGCTGCGGCTGCTCTTGCAAATCCTGAGTCAGATGAAATATCCGGATTCGGGTTTACTTCAATAACATAAGGTTCATCATTATTGCTTAATCTTATATCAACACGCGCATAATCTCTGCAGTTCATAGCGTCATAAGATGCTAATGCAGTCATATAGATTTTTTTTCTCAATCTCTCAGGTAGTTCAGCGGGGCAGACAGGTTTAGTGTGATTGTAATAAACACTTCCTTCCGTCCACTTACCATCGTATGTAACTATGTTTGGAAATTCTTCCGGCAATCCTTCGAAATTTATTTCCGATATAGGCAGAACTCTTCCGCCAAGTATTGCCACGTTTAGTTCTCTACCCTGAATATACTCTTCAAGTATTATGTCCTGATTATAAGTTTCTACCAGAAATGAGAATTGTTTTCTTAATTCCGTGTAATTTTTTACCACTGAGAATTCAGAAATACCGATGCTCGCATCCTCGTTCATCAATTTTAGAATAAGCGGATAACGTAACTTTATCTCCTTCTCGGTAAATCTTTTAGTCTTCTTTAATGTTCTGTATTCAGGGGTAAGTATGTCTCTTGAATTAAGAATCGCTTTAGTTCTTGCTTTATTAAGGCAGTTACCGAGTGTTATCGGTGAGCAACCTGTTATTTCATAACCAAGAAGTTCAAATAATCCTGCAATGTATGATTCATAAGTTGATATTCCTTCAACTGACTCAACAAAGTTATAAATCACATCAGGGTTGAAGGCATTAATATTATTAATAGTCTTTTGCACATCACGGTCTATTGCAAGCGATTTAATCTCAGTAAAACGCTTCGATAATGATTGTTCAACCTTTTTTAGTTCATTAACGAAATTATTTTCTGAAAGATCGTTTGCTTTGGCAGCTTCGTCGTTCTTTTTTCCATTGTAGACGGAAAATACGCTGACAGGCAAATTATAGCAGATTAATATTTTAGTATTCTCTTTCATAAGAGATTATACCTTTTTGCAGCGTGGTATAATGCACTTTGTATCAACTGGTTGTAATTCATTCCTGCAACTCTGGCCGCTTTTGGGAAACTTGAGTTTTCATTTGGATCGGGCATAATTCCCGGCAATGGATTTATCTCGATTATATTTGGAACTCCATTCTTATCCAAACGTACATCGATTCTGCTCCAGTCTTTGCATCGAAGGACGCTGTAAGTTCTTAAAACCGTTTCCTTTATTTGTTTTTCCAGTGAAGCATCAAGTTTGGCAGGACATTCAAAGACATCGAATTCATTTTCCTTAGTGTCGAGAATCCACTTCGCTTCATACGAATAAAGAGGAACAACATCCTGCGGGAAATCTTCGTAACGGATTTCAATTATCGGAAGTATTTCTGCTTCGTCTCCGTTACCGAGCACAGCAACGGTAAATTCTCTGCCTGGCAGGAATTCTTCAATCAAAGCTGGCTGGTTATAGGAAAAGAGTACTCTCTTTACTTCATCCTCCAGCTCTTTGGCATTTTTTACTAAAGAAGAGGAAAAAATTCCTTTGCTGGAACCTTCCGATATCGGTTTAACAATAAGTGGGAAACCAAAATCTACTTTGCTGATATCTTCCATTCGATCAGCGACAAGGAATTTAGCATTAGGTATTTTATGATATGTCAAGATTTCCTTAGCCCGAGATTTATCCAGACATATTCCAAGTGTGAGCGGATCAGAACCAGAATAAGGAAGCTGAAGCATTTCAAGCATTGCAGGAATGTGTGATTCTCTGTTTACTCCAATCAGTCCTTCAGCAAAGTTAAAAACGATATCAGGTTTTAGTTCTTTAAGTTTTAAGAATGCATCATTGTTTGCTTCAACTAAAGTTACATTGTGAAATTCTGCGATGGCATCTTTAACAGCGTTTACAGTTTCCCACGTATCCCATTCTGCATAAGTATCTACTGCAGGTTGAAGTTCATGTTGAGGAGAATTTTGAACAGGAGGGACTTCTTCAAGGAAAGTTTCACTCTCCGGTTTTACGTTGAATGTTACAGCAACATCTAAACGTACATTAAACCTTGGTGATAAAATAATTTCTCCTTGAAAATTTTTTTCTTCTTGTCGCTCCAAATATAATCTTTATAAATAATTTGTCAACATGTTTTAAAAAGTTTTTAAAAAATATTTTTCATGGAAATTTTTCATGAACAGACTGTGTAAAGAAAAATTTTTGTTGATAGAAGAATTAAGTTTGAAAAAAAATTTGTGACAGATCATCAATTTAATTTCTGTTGAACTGGCAGAGGATTGAAAAATTTTTTAGAAGTTAGAAAAGATTATCAGGCGATCTTTGCGTACTGAAGGTTGTCCGAATAATGTTTGATAAGATTTTTTCTTACCACACTGTTTGAAGTAGAATCAAGCGAAGGGTCTTTATTTATTAGCTCAAACGCAATGTTCTTTGCCAGACTGATCAACTCCGAATCTTGAATGATGTCTGCATATTTCAAATCCGGGAATCCGCTTTGCTTCGTACTGAAGATGTCTCCCGGTCCGCGAAGCTTTAAATCTATTTCAGCAATTTCAAATCCGTTATTTGTCTTCACCATCGTCTGAAGTCTGATTGCAGACCTGTACTTTTCAATCATTGCACTTGATAAGTAGTCAAGTTCAAGCTGCTGTTGTATATTATACTGTACAATTTCATCCTTCGTAACAAGAATACAGTAAGCTTGCTTGTCGCTTCTTCCGACTCTTCCTCTTAGCTGATGAAGTTGAGATAGTCCAAATCTATGAGCATCGTTGATAAGAATTATGTTCGCATCGGGAATATCAATACCGACTTCAATAACAGTTGTTGAAACGAGCACATCAAATTCTTTTTTCAGAAAGAGAAGCATCTTCTCTTCTTTTTCCTGCCAGCTCATTCTTCCATGGATTAAACCGAGCTTGAGATTTTTTAAATGAGTTTTGCTCAACTCTTCGTAATAAGTTTCCGCAGCTTTAAGTTCCAGCTTATCAGATTCTTCAACCAACGGATAAACAATAAATGTTTGGTAACCTTCCTTCTTCTTGTCAATAATAAATTTGAAAATTTCCGGAAGCTTGCTTTCCCCTCTAAGGACAGTTTTAATGGGTTTCCGGTTTTTTGGCATTTCATCTATTACAGAGACATCGAGGTCACCGTAAATTGTCATGGAAATAGTCCGTGGAATAGGAGTAGCGCTCATCACAAGAACTTCGGGAGTTTTTCCTTTGCTCTGAAGCTTTGCTCTTTGTCTCACACCGAACCGATGCTGCTCATCAATTACAACTAATCCAAGATTTTTATAATTTACTTTTTCTTCGAACAGTGCGTGAGTTCCAACAATTATATCTGCTTCCTGGAGTTCAATCTCCTGGAGTCTTTTTTCTCTTTCGGATTTCTTCTGTCCACCGAGAAGCAAAGAAACTTTAATTTCCTTTTCAGTAAATCTTTCAAAAAGTTGTTTCATCATATTAGAAATATTTTTTGCATGCTGGTCTGCGAGAATTTCAGTCGGTGCCATTATCGCAGCCTGGAATCCGTTATCAATTGCAATAAGCATAGCTATCAATGAAACAATAGTTTTTCCACTTCCGACATCTCCCTGTAAAAGCCGGTTCATAGGTTTTTCGGAAAGAAGATCGTTTTTGATTTCACCCAAAACCTTTAATTGAGCTTTTGTTAATTCGAAGGGAAGCGTTGTAAGGAAATTCTTTACGAGATCTGTTTTAATGCTCATCTTATTTCCGGTAAGCTTGCTATGATAATTTTGCTTTCGCAATGCTACCAGAAGCTCAAGATAAAAGAGCTCTTCAAATTTGAATCTTCTTTGAGCCGTGTTTAGTTTTTCTATTGTCTCGGGAAAATGATAATTGCGGATTGCTTCCTGAAGATTGATCAGCTTGTTCTGATTAATAATTTCTGCCGGAAGAGTTTCTTCAACCATATTGACATAGTTTTCAACAGCAAGACTTATTATTCTTCTCAAACTAAGGTCGCCAATGTTTCCCGATCTCAGTTCTTTTGGAATTCTGTAAAATGGAATGATCTTCCCCGTATGAAGAAAGCTTTTCTCTTCTTCACTTATTCTGTCAAAGTCGGGATGAACAAACTGCAGCGCCCCATATTTTGATTTATCTGGTTTTGAAGATATCGCAAAAACATCTCCTTCGTTGAAAATCGAATAAAAATATTTTGTTCCCTGGAACCAGATACATTCGAAAAATCCAGTTTCATCCCTGAACTGAACTTTCAAAACTTCCTTCTTACCGAATCTTTTCTTTTCCTTATCAAATACTTTTCCAATTACAGTCAGTTCGCCATCGTATCCGTTCATCAGGTAACCGTAAGCTTTGGCCGCCGTTAAAACGGTAGTACGGTCAAGATGACGTGATGGAAAGTAAAATAGCAAATCACGAATCGTTTTTATTCCGATTTTCGAAAAAGCTTCGGCCCGTTTTGGTCCGACAGACTTTAAATACTGGACAGAATCATCAAGTGTGTTCTTTGAAACAGATTTCATCAACAGAAAAATAATCTAACGTTTTACTAAACTCAAAAAATGGATTAAAGTCTTTGTGGAAAATTATATTTAATTTTAGAAAAGAAATTCAGGAAGGAAATTAAACTTGGAATGGGAAAAACTTTTAACTGATTCACGGCTTGGAGAAAAAGCCCAGCCGAAACAAAAACTTCAGGATGGAAGAAGTGAATTCCAGAAAGATTTTGACAGGATAGTGTTCTCTCCGGCCTTCAGACGTCTGCAGGATAAAACGCAGGTGTTCCCTTTGCCGGAAAGTGATTTTGTTCACACACGGTTGACTCACAGTCTGGAAGTTTCATGCGTCGGCAGATCACTTGGAAACCTGGTCGGTGAAACAATTATAAAAAGAAATCCTTCTCTCGTCCATCGATTTACAAAATTTCATTTCGGTGAAATTGTTGCAGCAGCTTGCCTTGCTCACGATATTGGAAATCCTCCGTTCGGACATTCAGGTGAAGATGCAATCGCAGAATATTTTAGAAGCGGTAATGGACAAAAGTTCAAATCGAAAATTAAGGATGAAAAAAAATGGACTGACCTTATTAAGTATGAAGGAAATGCCCAGGGTTTCAGAATTATTACAAAGCTGCAGAATCCAAAAGTAAAAGGCGGATTGAATCTTACTTACTCAACTCTTGCAGCAGTGACAAAATATCCGAGAGAATCACTAATCGGAGTTCAGAATAATTCAATTCAGAATAAAGCTTACCGTAAGTATGGTTTCTTCCAGGCAGAAAAAGATATTTTTAATGAAGTTGCAAACGCAACAGGTCTTGATTGCGTGAAGAATAAAAAAGCTTACTGGTGGTACCGTCATCCGTTAGCATTCCTTATTGAAGCCGCCGATGATATCTGCTACAGAGTTATGGACCTTGAAGATGGATTCAGACTCGGTTTGATTTCATTTAAAGAAACTGAAGAATTGCTTCGACCTTTAGTCTCAAAACAAGTTTTAAGAAATTACCATGACAAAAATGAGAAGGACAGAATCGGATATTTGCGAGCAGTAGCAATCAACGAACTTGTGAATGAACTTGCAAAAGTTTTTCTTGACGAAGAAAAAAATATTTTGACGGGTAAATTTGAAAATGAATTAATAAGTGAAATTAAAAGAGCAAATGCCTTAAAGCGAATAAAGGAAATATCAATAGCAAAGATTTACAAATCTCGCAGTGTTGTTGAGCGAGAAGTTGCCGGATACGAAGTGCTTGGCGGTTTGCTGGAGACATTTATCGATTCGTACAACGCTGCTTATGAAAGAAAAATATCTTCGAAGAATAAATCTGTCTTTGCTCTTCTGCCAAGCAGAATAGGTGAGAAAATTCCGGATGATCTTTATCTCCGGCTTCTGAGGATAATTGATTTCGTTTCCGGTATGACAGATTCATTTGCGGTTTCGCTTTTCAGAAAAATTAAAGGTATCTCTTTACCCGGCGGAAGAGTTACCGAGTAAATTGAAAACACTCTGGTTATAAATGAGCTGGCTTTTCGGATACTTTGGAAATACCAATCAAAAGCAATTTGCTTCTCCCGAATCACCTCTATATTCATTTAAAGATACAAATCTAATTCTCTTTGCTGGTGGAAATAAGCAAACCTGTTCCTTCAAATCTGAGTCTTCCAGTTCCTGCTGGATTGTTTCTGGCATCGGATTGAAATCTGCAGACATCGGTTACAAAATTCTTGATACTGATGATTGGGATTTATTACTATCATTAAATCCTATTAATCTGAAATCTGTAAATGGCCATTTTGTTGTTCTTAAATATTCCGAAAATGGATTAAAATTTTTCACTGATGAGCTTGGATTAAGAGAAATTCATATTGTAAAACTCAATAACGCATTTGGCTTTACAACACGAATTGACTGGTTGAAATATTTTATTAAGCCGGAAATTGATTTCAAAGAGTTCGGTTCACGATGGCTGCTGCAGAACCAGATATCACGAAGCAGCTTAATTAAAAATGTTATTCGACTGGTTTGTGCAGATGCTACTATCAAAAACAATTCTTTATTGATTGAACGAAACATTTGGCAGCCTGATTTTGAGGCAAAAAACAGTCGGGAAATTTTCGATGTTACTTTAAAAAAACTACTTTCCGTTGAAAATAAAAAAATATCGCTAAGTCTTTCGGGTGGATTGGATTCAAGGTTGCTGCTTTCTTATCTGGAGACAATTAATATAGATGAATGGGACACTCACACTTTTGGTGATCCTAATCACCCTGATTCAAAGATAGCCTTTCAATTACTGAAAAGTCTCAAAAAGGAAAACGAAATTATTAATGATGAACTTCCTGCACAAGATCAAATGATTAAATTAATAAAAGAATATTCAGTTCAATCGATTGTAACTAATCCTGCAAGTTCCATTATAAATCTGAGATTTTATGATAGACTGACTGATCGTAATAGAATTGTCATCGACGGAGGTTTCGGCGAAATCTGGCGGAGAGCATTTGCGAACAGGCTGCTAATCCTTGGAAAGAATTCAATCCTGAAAAAAGATGCTGTGGGATTATTTTCTTTTTTAAGATATAACCGCGCAGATATTTTTACTTCAGATGCAATAAAGGAAATGGAAACAGGAATTATTGGTCAATTTGATGAATTGTTTTCAGAAATGCTGGATGCAAATCAAATCAGTCCTGAAAAGTGGATAGATCTTTTTTCAATTCGTTCGAGACTTATGAACTATTATGCACCCGAACAAATTCGGGTTGATAATTTTGTAGTTTCATTTATGCCATTGGTACAAAGAGATATTTTAAACTTGTTATTTAACTTAAGAGAGTCAGAGAAAAAGAACGGCAAATTGTTTAAGCAATTGATTAAAAAAAATGCAAGTCAACTAACCAAATTTCCACTCGTAAAAGGAAACATTGTTCATCCGTTCAACTCATCCTCACTTGGTGCACGGTTGCACTCACGAATAAAAAACAGACTTGGCTTATCTTACCAGAGCAAATCTCAAATTGATTTTCTTAAATCATTGAAAGAATTTATCGGGGATATAGCACATTCTGCTGATGCGAGGAACTTTGAGTACTATGATTCAATGAAAATTGAAAAAATGATGAATGATTATTTATCCAATGAAGACAAATATAATTCTGGAATTGACTGGTTTTTGTCTTTTGAATTGTTCAGAAAGGGAATTTTATATAAGGAGTGATTCGTCACTCAGTTTTCATATCTCTTGTCATCAGATCGGTTGTAGCTTTAACAGGATCTTTGTCTTCAAAAAGAATTTTATAAACTTCGTTAGTGATTGGTGTTTCAATTCCGATTTTAGCAGCGAGCTGCTTTGCTGATCGCGTCGTTTCAACTCCTTCTGCAACCTGTTCCATTGATTTTAAAACCTCTTTCAACTTTTTACCTTTACCGATTTGTTCACCGACAAACCTGTTTCGGCTGTGTCTGCTCATACAGGTAACAATTAAATCGCCCATTCCCGAAAGTCCGGCGAAAGTTTCCGGTCTTGCACCCATCGCCAGACCGAGTCTTGAAATTTCAGCGACACCTCTTGTCATAATTGCGGCTTTAGTATTATCTCCGAAATCTGCACCATCAATAATTCCGGCACCGATAGCAATAATATTTTTAAAGGCTCCGCCGAGTTCAACACCTAAAATATCTTTTGAAGAATACACGCGGAAATATGAAGTCATAAATGCAGCCTGAATTGTTTTTGCTGTATCAATATCCGTTGAAGCTGCAACAACTGCAGTTGGAATACGCTGACTGACTTCCTCTGCATGGCTCGGACCCGAGATAACTCCAATCTGATTTTTACTGATATGCGGAAAAACATCTTTCAACATTTGGGACATGGTCATCAGTGATTTATTCTCAATCCCTTTTGCAACACTGACGAGAATTGTGTCTTCAATCTGCTTGAAATTTATTTTTCTTACCACACTACGCAAAAATTGTGATGGAACTGCAAGCACTATAAGATTTTTATCAGAAGATGATTCTTCAATTGAATGAGTAATTAAGATTTCTTTAGGAATTTTTATTCCCGGCAGGTAATGTTTGTTGATTCTGTGCTTTATTAAATCACGGGCATAACTTTTTTTATATTCCCAGAGAGTTACGTTATGACCGTTGTAGTGAAGTAAAATTGCGAGGGTAGTTCCCCAGCCGCCAGCGCCGAGAACCGAAATTTTCATTTAACCAATTTTAGTTTTCTTTTTAAAACTAATTTTATTTTCATTTCCGTTGAATATTCTAACGAGATTTTTTCTGTGCGTAAAAATAACAAGAACAGTTACACCAATTATAAATGGAAATAGTGTAGCATATCCGGGGATATCAACGTGGAATAAATTTTCTCTGATAAACAATGTTGATGGAACACTTATCGCTGCAATGATTGATCCTAAAGAAACATAGCGCGATATTAAAACTACAAGTGCAAAAACGCCGACTGCAATCAGCATATCTATAGTAATAAGTGTTAAAAGCATACCAAGTGCTGTCGCAATTCCTTTTCCTCCTTTAAATCCTGCGAATACAGTCCAGATGTGTCCAATTACCGCAGACATTCCGGCTATAATCTGAACTAAAGTAAAATCATCAAAAGGAGAAACGTTTGCAAACGGCAGTGGACCATAATGTAATCTGGAAATTAAAACTACTGCAATTACACCTTTCAATGCATCCAGAATGATTACGGTTAATCCGTATTTCCATCCAAGTACACGCATTACGTTAGTACCACCCGCATTTCCGCTTCCATGCTTGCGAATATCAATTCCGCTTACTGCTTTGCTGATAATAATACTGTTCGGTACAGAACCGACCAGGTAAGAAAGGATTACTATAATTGCTAATAACAACATTTATTTTCTAAAAAATTGATTATAAAACCTAAACATTTAACAACTAATAAGCAACGAATTTTTGTACCAGACAAAACTGACTGAATTCGCAGGTATTGGATGATACATTAATTAATAAGATTCCGATGCAGGTATTATTTTCTCCTATTAATACCAATGTTTTTTTTTCAGGTCGGATTTGATATATTTGCGCCTCAAATTATAGGAGTTGATATGGCAAAACAGCAATCATTTTCAGATAAATTAAAAAAGAAGAAAAAAAACGATCTTATAACTGTAAAGTTCATTAAATCGATGAAAACAGCAGGCGGGAACTATAAATTCAATGAAAAGTTTGTTCAATTAGAGGATTTAAACAAGCTTTCTGAAGTTAAGTAATCTGATAGTTTTACGGTTTTAATGTTTAGACGCGATGGATTTCCTATCGCGTTTTTTTATTAATGAACACTCAGGATTATGAAATAAATAAGTCCATAGTCCAGCTTCCTTCCAGTTCAAGAAGCCATTTCTTGACATCCAGCCCGCCGCCGTAACCAGTCAAACTTCCATCAGAGCCAATTACTCTGTGGCAGGGAATTATGATAGGAATTGGATTAGCACCATTCGCTGCTGCTACAGCCCGCATTTTATTTTTATCTCCCATCCGCTCAGCCAGTTCACCATAACTGATTGTTTCCCCGTAAGGAATTTTTGTTAATTCATTCCACACATTTTTTTGAAAATCAGTTCCAATAATTTCTAATTGCAGATCAAATTCTTTTCTTGTTCTATTCAAGTACTCCTTCAGTTGAAGGAGAATGTTTTTCACTTTCGGATCATCAGAAGGAATGTAAGTTAGGTTAGTATGAGTTTCAGAATCCGTTATTTTGTTTATCAGAATTTCCCGAACTCCGTTATCAGATAAAATTATGCCGAAATTAATTCCGGCTATTGTTTCTGATGCGAAGGACAACTCATCTGTCATAAAAATATTCTTCTATTAATATAAAAAGGGAAGAAACCATTTTGATTTCTTCCCCGAAGCTCCATTAAAAAATTTAAGCAGCAACAACGTGAATTGAAGGATTAACATCTCTTTTTAATAATCCTTCAATTGCCATAAGTGTTCCAGTTATTGAACTTGGGCAGCTACCGCAGGCTCCCTGGTATCTTATCTTTACGGTAAAGCCGTCAATTCCCAGAACCTGCAAACCGCCTCCATCACCAGCAAGTGCCGGTCTGACTTTTTGATCCAGCAAATTATTAATTTTTTTGAGCAGCTCATTTTCTTCTTCAGCAGTTGGCGCTGTTATGGTTTCTTTTGGAATTAAGTTTGGATCAAATGTTTTCAGGAAATCGATAAACGGTCTCTGAATTTGTCCCCAGTTTGCATCAGGAGATTTTTCAATAGTAACAAACTTATCCATATAAAAAACTGAAACCACACCATCAAGTGCAAATATTCCAGCAGCGAGAGGATCATTCTTTGCAGATTCTTTATCGGCGAATTGTCGAGTTTCATAGCTAAGTAATTTTTTATTTAATATAAATTTTAATGCGTGCGGATTTGGTGTCAAATCAACATCTTCTACCATCAACATAGTAACCTCATTTTTTTATTTTAAAGTTAATGGAACATTGCCTCACCTTCAAGTTAAATCAGTGTATATCGACATCTCTATGATAGCGCCAAATGAAATTTTAGCAAAATTAGTTTAATTTTGACCTCGATTTTCAAACAATAATATTAATTCTATGGTTGAAATGAAGAATATATTGATAGTTTTTACCGGTGGTACTTTTTCGATGAAGATCGATAAGAAGAAATCAGGCGGAGCTGTTCCGAAGTATTCGGGGGCGGAGCTGCTGAAAAAAATTCCCGAAGCAAGAAAGCTGGCGAAAATTTCCTTTTATGATTTCGGAAAATATCCCGGTCCGCACGTTACTCCTGAAATAATGATGGAACTGTCAAAGCAGTTAAGAACAAAAATTTTACAGAAAATATATGACGGAATTATTGTCACTCACGGAACAGATACTCTTGAAGAAACCGCTTATCTGATCGATCTCACCATCAAAACAGATATTCCAATTGTATTTACCGGTTCGATGCGGAACAGTTCGGAACCAAATTGGGATGGACCAAAAAATTTAATTGATTCAATTCTTGTTTGCCTGAGCGAAAATTCCAGAGGAATGGGAACGCTTGTTTGTATGCATGGAGAAGTTAATGCAGCGAGCGAGGTAACAAAAATTTTTTCCAATGAGTTTGAAACTTTTCAGAGTCTGGATTTTGGAACACTTGGATTTGTTGAGAAGGGGAGAGTGATTTACAATCGTCTGCCGAGATTCCTGGAAATAATAAATACTAATAAAATTAATACGAATGTAGATCTGCTTACAGTTTATGCCGGAATGGATGAAAAGTTTTTCAAACATTCTGCTGATTCCGGTGCTAAAGGATTGGTGATTGAAGCTCTGGGTGTTGGAAACGTTCCTCCTGCAGCATTCAAGGGTGTTGAGTATGTCATTAAAAGAAATATTCCTGTTGTACTTGTGTCGCGATGTCCCGCAGGAGAAACGGATTACATTTACAGCTATCCCGGTGCGGGAAGACATTTGCACGACCTCGGAGTAATATTCACAGATTACCTGAACGGACAAAAAGCAAGAATCAAGCTGATGCTTGTTTTAGCTAAAACCAACGACAGAAAAATCCTGAAGAAAATTTTTGAGGGTGAGATAAGGGAGATTTAAGAGTTGATTTTTTTCTAATGCTCCGAAATCAAAACTTCCAGATCAACTTTGTGTACGTGGTCAATTTCTTTTCCGAGAAAAAGCTCGGCTACTTCTTTGAACTTTGCGGGAATGTCGCTTACATAATATTCCTGAAATCCTGGTTTATTTGAATCGGATAGTAAGTCAAGTTTTGCAAGTTCTGACTTGATTACTTCAGAAGAAGCAACACCCGAATCAATCAATGTAACATTGCTGCCAATAACTTCCTGGATTACTGCGGATAATATTGGATAATGTGTACAGCCGAGGACTAACGTATCAATTCCGTCTTCACGAAGTTCTTTCAAATATTCTTCTGCGATTTCATAAGTTGCCTGATGTTTTATCCATCCTTCTTCTGCAAGCGGAACAAAAAGCGGACACGGTTTTTCAACTATCTGTGCAGAAGAATTTATTTTTTTAATTTCTTTTGAATATGCAAGATTTCCAACAGTTGCTCTCGTTCCGATAACACCTATTTTATTGCTTCGGCTTTTTTTCAAAGCCATTTTCGAGCCGGGCTCAATCATTCCGATGACTGGAATATCAAACATTATTTTTAGATCAGGAATTGCGATTGATGAAGCAGTGTTGCAAGCAACAACGAGCGCTTTAATGTTTTTCTGCAGAAGGAATTTTGTATTCTGAATTGAATATTCAATCACAGTTGAATTTGATTTTGAACCGTAAGGAACGCGGGCCGTATCACCGAAATAAACTATGTTCTCATTCGGAAGAGTAGATGCCAGTCTTTTTACAACTGTAAGTCCGCCAATACCTGAATCGAATACGCCAATGGGTTTTTGTTTATCTGTGTGGTTCAAAATATTCCTTATAATAATTTATCAATCGCTGAAGTAATTTCATTTTTAACAAATTCATAATCGTTGGGGGAAATTTTCTTCCCATTCCTGTCAAGCACATAAAATGCATCAACTATTTCATCACCCTGTGTAGAAATCTTTGCGAAATATATATTCAATCCAAGTTCATTCATTTTAGTTGTTACATGGTATAGAAATCCGAGCCTGTCCGGTGAATGAACATCAATGATTGTATATCTTTCATGATTTTCGAATGCAACTTTTACATTTCCTTTTTTCTTGAACAGCTTGCTTTCAATTCTCCACCATTTTGACTTCAAAGAAGCGACTTCTTTACCGAGCTGAAGAAGTCCGCGAACAGCAAGATTCATATCCTCTTCTATTTTACCGAATCGTTCTTTGTCAATCGTTCTATGCGTGCTGAAATCTGTTACGTTAAATGTGTCGATTACAATCCCATCTTTACGTGTGAAAATCTTTGCATCGTGAATGTTTAAATCATTTATCGCCATTACGCCGCAGAGCTTTGAGAGAAGAGAAGGAAAATCTTTCGTGATAACAGTTATTCCGGTAAAACCGTTTGCTTCGGAAAACAGTACTGATACAATTGAACCTTTTTCGATTTCCTCAATGTGTCTTGCAATTTCTTCGGCACCAAAATGGTGAGCATAAGCCAGATCATCAATTGATTCAATATGGTTCTGAACATCTTCTTCTGATATGTTGGGAGAATATTTGCTTATTTCTTTTGGAACCGCATAAGTGGTCGAGTACAATAAATCCTCACCTGAAATTTTTTCCTCGAGCATTGCGCGGGTTTTTCTGTAAAGCTCAGCTAAAAGTTCATTCTTCCAGCTTGTCCAGACAACAGGATTAACGGCTGAAAGATCGGCGTAAGTTAAAAGATAAAGCTGTTCAAGCTCCTCAATGGAAGTAAATCTTGAGGTAAAATTATTAAGAGTTTCCGGATCGTTAAGGTTTCGCCGGAAAGCTGTCTGTTCCATAACAAGATGATTCATCACAAGGGAAGAAACGATACTTATTTCCTCATCGCTGTAACCCATCCTGTACATTATTGAAGAAGCAAGCTCGGCTCCAATGATTTCGTGTCCGCTGATATTTATTGGCTTGGCAATATCGTGCAACAAAAGTCCGAGGAATAATTTTTCCTTGTCTTTTAGCTTATTGAAAATTTTTCCAAGCTGTGAATTTTCATTAGCAAGCTTCTCGACGTTTTGTATTGCAATAAGAGTATGTTCATCAGCAGTGTAAGAGTGATATACACCATGCTGAAGAAAACCAGTCAGGTCCCTGAACTCAGGCATAAATGCACCTAGGGCTCCAAGTTCATTCATCACATAAAGAGTATCGCCGACGTTATTTGGAAGCCTTAAAATCTCTCTGAAGAATACAGATGATTCGCTTTCCTGGATTTGATGCCTGTCAATTGTTTCAAACTTATCTACAATAAGTGATCGGAGAGCTTCATCGAATCGTGCCGAATGAAGGCCGCGATAATAAAATGCACGAAGTATATCTGACATACTAAGCGGAGAATTATTTCTCATTGAAATAACTTTGCCTTTGATTACAAAATCATCGTCAAGATTAATTGCAAGTGAGGCAGGAAGTGAAACGGAAATATCATCGTAGAATTTTTTAATCATTGACTTGGAAAACCGGTTGAGGATTACCGCAGCGTTGAAATATATCCTCATAAAATCGATCAATGATTCTTCCTCAAAACCAAAAATTCTTGCAATTCTGATCTGCTCATTAAATTCAAAGCGATCGTGCTTCTGTTTTGCTTCAAGGTGCAGGAGGTTTCGTACTGAAAGTATCAGCTTGTAGCTGCTGAGCACGCGGTTGCATTCATCAATTGAAGAAGCTTTGTCTTCTTTTAGCATGCTGAGGAAAGTTTCGATCTGTGTTGCTTCCTGCTGCTTATTTATTAACTCCTTGTGAGCGAAGATATAAATCCATTCAACCATTTGAAGATCACGCAATCCGCCGGCAGAATATTTTACATTTGGCTCAAGCATTTTTGGTGAATGGCCGTACTTCTTGTATCTCTCTTCTGAATCCTCAATTAGCCTTTTAATTAAATCTGCTTTTAAATCTTCATTGAGAGTTTTAAGAAGAGTTTCATTCCATAAGTTGTAAACTTTTTCTGATCCAAGCAAGTACCTGGTTTCAAAAAACTGAGTGAATGTATGAAGATCGGACAACATATATTTCTGGATGTCGGATAAGTCTCTAACTGTATGAGAAACTTCCAGTCCGTTATCCCAAAACTTTGTGACAAGATCAGAAATATCTTTTGCGTTCTCTTCGACTGACTCCGCAATTAAAATTATATCGATATCAGAATAAGGTGAAAACTCACGACGGCTGAAGCTTCCAGCAGAAGCCAAAGCAAAGTTGTATTTATCTTTTCCGGCAACAGCCCGGATATATTCTTCAATCAACAGACTATATTCTTTGCTGAACCTTAATGCATCTGCCTGCTTGGAGTATGCAGCAAAAAGTTTGTCGCGTTTTTCCTGGAATATTTTTTTTATATCTGATTCCAAATTATTAGTCTGATGAACTTTCGAGTAATTACTTATTAAATACGTCGCTGAAATATTCAGCTTCAATTACAGATGAAATTCCTCCTCTTACATTGAATTCGGCTGTGATTAGCATATATCGCGGTTTGCATACTGCAACCAGGTCATCGAGTATTTTATTTGTCGCACTTTCGAAAAACAAGCCATCATTCCGGTAAGAGTTAAAATAAATTTTTAACGATTTTAATTCTATACAAAGTTTATCCGGAATATACTCAACAGTTATCGTAGCAAAATCAGGCTGACCTGTTTTAGGGCATAGCGAAGTAAACTCTGGTGCTGTGTGTATAATTGTGTAATCCCGGTTTGGGAATTCGTTTTTGAATGTTTCTAAAAGATTTCTTTTGTTTTTCATTTCGTATAAATTCTTTTGATTTAGGAATAATTTGGTTTCTGTTTATATGGGATCAGATCTTTAACTCCGGCCAACTGAAATCCTCTGAGACGAAGAGCACAGCTGTCACAGATTCCGCAGGCAATATCTTCGCTCTGATAACAACTCCACGTTAAATGTAGAGGAGCATTCAATTCAATTCCTTTTTTTATTATTTCTGCTTTGGACAAATGAATAACCGGTGTTTCAATTTTAATTTTTGTTTCCGGTTTTGTTCCAAGTTCAATCATCTTTCCGAAGGCAGAAAAGAATTCCGGTCTGCAATCGGGGTAACCGGAAGAGTCTTCATATACAGCACCGATGAAAATTGCTGTTGCTTTCAAAACTTCTGCCCAGCTTACGCAAGCAGAAAGAATATTTGCATTACGAAATGGAACATACGAAGTTGGAATATTTATGTTTTTCAAGTCAGCTTTTGATACTTCAATATTTTTATCTGTCAAAGATGAGCCGCCGATTTTTGAAAGATGTGTATAATCGATCACCAGTCTTTCTTTCACATTATAAAAATCTGCGATATCGTTGAAAGCCTTCAGCTCTCTCTTCTCAGTCCGCTGACCATAATTAATATGTGCAAATGCAAGCTGATATTTTTCATTTGCAATTGCTGCGGTAACACAACTATCCATTCCTCCGCTTACTGCAACGACTGCTATTTCTTTTTGCTCGAAATTCATTTTTTGTTTAACAAATCGTCAAAATTTTTGTGCTAAAAATACTGAAAAGCAAACTAAGTTATTTGGATAATTTTTTACGACATCATTGATATAGAAAATAAAATCATAGATGCAAAGACTTAAATAATTACTTAATTTTACACTAAGAAAATCAGAAACAAAGAGGAAGAAATGAGAAAAAAAGTTATTGCCGGCAACTGGAAAATGAATATGAACCTGCATCAATCTCAAAAGTTAGTTAGTGAAATTATTAATGGTTTGGGAAAAGATACTAAAGCTGAAGTAATAGTTTGTCCACCGTTTACATCGTTGAGTGAAGTGAGTTCTTTACTAAAAGGAACACAGATTAAACTTGGTGCGCAGAATATGTATTATGAAGATAGTGGAGCGTTTACCGGAGAAGTCTCTGCCGATATGCTGAAGTCTGTCGGTTGTGAATATTTAATCCTCGGTCATTCTGAAAGGAGAGTAATTTTTAATGAACCCGATGAGCTGATAAATAAAAAAATTAAAGCCGCACTTACAAAAGGCTTGAAGCCGATTTTCTGCATTGGAGAACTTCTCGAACAGAGAGAGAATGATGAAACAATGCAGGTTATATCCCGACAAATCGAAAAAGGATTGGATGGAATTTCTGCTGAACAGATGAAAAATATTATCATTGCTTACGAACCTGTTTGGGCGATTGGTACAGGAAAAACCGCAACACCGCAGCAGGCACAGGAAGTGCATTCGTTCATTCGTGAATTAGTGGCTAAAAAATTTTCAACTTCAGTTGCTGAAAATTTAGTCGTACAATACGGAGGAAGCGTGAAACCGGATAATGCAGGCGAACTTCTTTCTCAGAAAGATATTGACGGTGCACTTGTGGGTGGAGCTTGTCTTAAGGCAGATTCGTTTTTAGGAATTATTGCATCTGCCTGATGTAAAACTTTTAGAGAGCACCTTAAAATCCTTTAATACCAAAAGATTCCGATTGATTTCCCCTCGATTCTGTAGTATATTTGTGCGTTTTTTATAAATTTTCAAAGGATTCGCTTATCGGATGTTAACCTTCCCCATTAGATCTCTTGTATTATCAGGATTTCTTGCGCTTTTTGCTTTTCATTTTTCATTCAGCCAGGTTGTTTTTAAAGAAGTTCCCGATTATAAAATTATCACGACTGATTCTCTTTTCTTCGATCTCAGCTCAACGCGTTCGATAATTTCTCTGAATGGTGAATGGTCAGTTCGTCCTGCTGATGACGAGGAAGCACCAAAGCTGCAAGTAAGTGTTCCGTCGGTATTTGAAGGCGAGGGTGAATTGATTTTTGAAAAAGAATTTGAGCTTTCCAGAGAGATGATCTCGCAGAACACACTTGAGTTAGTTTTCTTTTCTATTAATTATACGGCAGATATTTCCTTAAATAAAACTATTATTTACCGTCATAGTGGTGGTGAATATCCGTTCAGAGTTTCTCTTCCGAGAGACATATTGCGAAGCGATAAAAAAAATATACTCTCTTTAAAATTGCTCTACGAGCTAAACTCGAAAAATACAATCCCGCAGAAGCAGAGATTTCTATTCCCGCAAAACCGGGGCGGGATTATTGGCGATGTTTACATACACACAAAACCGGATTTTTATATAGCCAAAGAAAAGATTGTAAGTTTATTTTCTCCTGATTATAAAAATGTCTCACTCAACGTTGAATCACTTATTAAAAATAACAGAACGAGAGGGAACATTGCTATTGGTGATGTTGCTGAAACTTATAGTTTACAAATTTCTGTATCAGATCAGGCAGGCATTGTGGTCAAGGAAATCCCCGGATACAACTTTGTTCTCGATCGTAATAAAGATATTTCCATCAAACAAAAGATTGATATTCCTTCAGCACTTTTATGGTCGCCGGAACTACCGTTATCATATATTTTAAAGCAGCAATTGTTCATTGGTGATTCTCTCATCGATCAAAAAAATAAAGTGATTTCATTGTACGAACTAAAAGCCGGTGAAGAATCGTTTGTTCTAAATGGTGCTGATTATACCTTAAAAGGTATCGCATATTATCCCGGTGTTGAAACCTTCGGCAAGCTGATTTCTTACCAGGATATGGAAAAGGATATTGCTTTGATCAGAGAAGCAGGATTCAATTCTGTAAGGTTTGCCAAAAGTACAGCGCACCCATATTATCTCCGGCTTTGTGAAAAGTACGGATTGTTAGCATTCCTCGATATTCCTATCAATGCAGTTCCCAAAGGAATTGCTTCAGAGGAAAGTTTCATCAGCAGAAGCAAAGAGTTTCTTTACAATTATATTTCGTTCTACGAGGAGTACTCTTCATTTGCAGGGATAGGTTTTGGCGGAACTTATCTTCCAGAACTTGAAGAACATATCTTATTGATATCAACGCTTGTAAATTCTTCAAAAGAAAGAAGCAATCTTCTCACTTATGCTTCATTCTCACGGACAAACATCACGGAAATTGATAAGCTTGATTTGTATGGGATAGAATTTATCTATGACAAGCCATCGGATTTTGATGAGCAGATCAGAGATCTTCAGGAGAAGTTCGGGAAACAGAAAGTTTTCTTCTCATTGGTTACTTATCCGGTTTATATCGGAGGAAGCGATGGATATCTGAATGAATATTCTTTTGAAGCTCAGGCAAAGTATTACGAGGAATTTTTCGATTACCTGAACCAAAACAATGTTCCGGGATTTTTTCTGAATTCATTCACTGATTACTATGGAGATTTCTCCTCTCTGCTTTGCAGTGGAAATGAAAAAAATCTGTATAAAATCGGATTGATGGATGAGAACAGAAGCAAAAACAGAATAAGCTACAAAGTGGTTTATTCAAAACTTAATAATCTTGAAAAGGTAACCATACCGATCGGCAGCAAGAAAGACGACTCGCCGATGATATTTATCATCTTCGGACTTCTGCTTGCAATTTTTATGGGTGTGCTAGTTAATTCAGGCAGGAAGTTTCGTGAAGATGCTTCGAGAGCATTACTTCGTCCATATAATTTCTTTTCTGATGTTCGTGATCAAAGAATAATATCAGCATCGCATACCACTTTGCTTGGATTAATAATAGCTGCTGTGATCGCTTTGATTGTCAGCAACATTTTATATCATCTTAAAACCAGCCTGGTTTTTGAAAATGTGCTTATTGCTTTTGCAAGTCCGATGCTGATGAAAACGGCAAATTATCTTGCCTGGAATCCGGTGATGTCAATTCTCTGGCTTACAGCATTCAATATTGTTCTCTTTGTAATCGTTGCACTTATTATAAAAATTGCATCGTTATTCGTTAGAACAAGAGTTTACATCATCAGCGTATACTTTACTATTATCTGGGCGATGCTTCCAATTGTTCTTTTAATCCCTGTTGGAATAATTTTATACAGACTATTGTATTCGGGCAGTATAAATACTTATGTTTATCTGGGACTTCTGATCGTAAAGTTGTGGGTGTTGTACAGATTGATGAAAGGAATTTATGTTCTTTTTGATTCAAAGCCCGCGACGGTTTATTTCTATAGTATTATATTCATTCTTGCAGTTGCCGGCTTGGTATTATTCTATTATGAGTTGAAATATTCAACAATCCAGTACATACTTTTTGCATTGAAACAGTTTAATATTTTTTAGGAATAAGGATTGTATTTATCAAAGCTTGAAATATTCGGCTTTAAATCATTCGCTCAAAAAACTCCGATAAAGTTTCATGAGGGAGTAACATCCATTGTCGGTCCAAATGGCTGCGGAAAAACCAATATTGTAGATGCAATCAGATGGTGCTTAGGTGAACAGCGAAGCAGCACTCTTCGAAGTGATAAAATGGAGAACGTTATCTTCAACGGCACTTCCACCAGGAAACCGATGGGAATGGCGGAGGTTTCACTTACAATAGAAAACACAAAAGGCATACTTCCTACCGAATACACCGATGTTACAATTACAAGAAGAATTTTCCGTTCCGGTGAAAGCGAGTATCTTCTTAACAAAAACATTTGCCGGTTAAAAGATATTACTAATCTTTTTATGGATACCGGAATTGGTGCGAACGCATATTCCGTTATTGAACTTAAAATGGTTGAGACAATTCTGAGTAGCAAAGCTGAAGAACGCCGTACAATGTTTGAAGAAGCTGCTGGTGTGAATAAATATAAATTAAGAAGAAGACTTGCTCTCAAAAAGCTTGAAGAGGTGATGAGCGATCTTACGAGAGTAAATGATATCGTTAGTGAAGTTGCTAAAAATGTTGCAAGTCTTGAAAGACAGGCGAAGAAAGCTGACAGGTATAATCAATTATCTTCCAGGCTGAAAGAAATCGAACTTGAACTTGCTGAACGTGAGTATGCCTGGTTTCTTGACAAAACTGAAGAGATTATTCAAAATAAAGTTGAGAACAATAAGAAAAAGAAATTGTGCGAAGATGAAATATCATCACTCTCTGAAAAGCTTGACCAAATCAGAAAAAATATGGTCAGCTATGAAAATGACCTGAAAGGGAAGCGTGTTGAGGAGGGTCGACTTACAGAAAATATTTATAAGCTTCAGAGCGATATTTCTGTATCAAGGGAAAGAAAGAACTCTGTTAACTTAAATATTACCAGGTACGAAAGTGAAATAGTTGAACTCAACAGCCGCATCGAATCAACAAAGAAAGTAATTCAACAGGCACTCCAGGATACCGAAACCTTCACTCGTGAAATAGAAAAGAACAGAGAAATAAAAGATGAACTGAAGCTGAAGATTGAAAATGCAGGTTCATTACTTGATGAAAAAAGAACCGGGGTGAAAAAACACTCTGAAGTTATTCTTTCAGGATTGAAACACATAAGCGACAAAGAGAATGAGCTTTTTAATATTACCAAATCTCTCGAGGACAGGAATTCACAAATAAGAAAGCTTAACTCCCGAATTCAAAATCTTACTAGTGATATTGCGAAGACGGTAGGTTTCCTCGAAAATTTAAAAGATGAAAAAGAAAAAGTTGCTTCCAACCTGAATGAAGCTGAAGATAATTATGCGAAGAAAGTTCAGGAAAAAGAAAAGCTTGAACAGGAATTAAATGAATACAAAGCGAGAGAGCTTGAACTGAACAGCATCCTGCAAAGTCTTAATGATAAGATATCATTTATTCAGAATCTCGTTGATAATCTCGAAGGTGTATCACAGGGGACAAAATCATTACTCGAATTAAAAGATTGGGCTAACGGGAAAGTTACACTTCTTGCAAACGCTGGCAATTCTTCTGATGATTTAAGAGCAGCAGTTGAAGCCGCTTTACGTAATAATGTAAATGATATCCTCATCTCTTCTCTTGAAGAGTTGAAGAAAGGGATTAAGCATCTTAAGAATAATAATCTTGGAAGAGCTTCATTTTATTTAAAGCAGAATGGAATCGGAAATTCAGGAATTCTGGCAAAGCTTCAAAACTTTTTTTCAAACAGACAAAAGAAAAAAATTGAAGCAGACAAATCTTTCCAGGATTGGGAAGCAAATGCAGTCCAGGTAGAAAGCGAATGGAAAAATTATTTTGAAAAGTTGCTCGGTAAAACGGCTATCGTAAATGATTTGGATTCTGCAATCTCTCTTTCACAAAAATTTCCCGAGTTCAGATTTGTTACACTTGACGGCGATCTTGCAGAAGGAACGGGGTTAATTGAAAGCGGTTCAGCGATTATTGATGAATCACTGTTCGGAAAGAGACAGCTTTTACTTGAGATCAAGAAGGATATTCCATCTAAGCAGAATGACCTTAATGAAATTTCAAAGAAAATTTCTGATTATGAAACTGCTATCAGCAAGATTGATTTGAAGGTTTTATCTGACCAGGGAAGAATGCTTGTAAATGATCTCGCAAATATTGATAAGCAGATTTCGCAGTTTGAGTATGAAAAGAAAAAGGCAAACGATGAGATCGAAAAAACACGTCAGCTTATACAAGATATCGCTGCTGATGCTAACAAGCTTGACAATGATAAAAACACAATCAGCAGTCAGCTTGCTGAATTTCAGAATCAAAAAGTAATTGCTGAATCACGACTCCAATCACTGGAAGATGAGAATAGAAAAGCCGAACAGAATTTTGATCAGTTAATTGCCGAGGAAAACGAAATTAAGATTATTATCGAAAGAAGTCTCGGTGAAGTACGAAACCTTCGTAACACTATATCTCAGTCCGAAGAGAATGTTGCAAACACCTTCAAATCAATTTCGGGACGCAAGAATGATACGGAACTTGCTCACAAAGAAATATCTGAAATTGATGTGCGGATAGCAAAGCTTGAATCAGAAGCTGCTGAACTTGAGAGCAAGAAACAGTATACAATTACCGAGCTTCAAAAAGTTGAGGAAGCATACAATACATTGAGGTCTGAGAGTACTGCTATTGAAACAAAGATAAATGATATACGAGCTGAAAAAGATAATATACTTGATGCAAACCGCGATCTTGAAATCAAGCTGAGTGAATATGAAATTAAGAAGAATAATCTCCTCGAACATATAAATGAGGAGTATTCAATAAAGATTGAACGGAAGAAATTTGATGACAACGATAGTTTCGAATTTGAACCGCGCAAAGAAGAAGTTCATGATCTTCGTCAGAAGATCCGGAATCTTGGTCCGATAAACCTTCTGGCATATTCTGAATTCGAAGAAGAACGCGACAGACTTGAATTCCTTAATAAACAGCGTGACGATCTTGTTGAATCTGAAAAAGATATCGTAAAAACTATTGAAGAAATAAATCATACGGCGCAGGCAAAATTTGCTGAAACATTCAACCAGATAAGGGAAAATTTCATTCGAGTTTTCAGATCATTGTTCGATCCCGGTGATGAGGTAGATCTGAGATTGGAAGAAGGTGCCGATCCGCTCGAAGGCAAAATTGAAATAATTGCAAAGCCAAAGGGGAAACGTCCGACTTCGATCGAGCTTTTATCAGGAGGAGAAAAAACATTAACAGCAATTGCACTTTTATTTGCAATTTATCTTGTGAAGCCGAGTCCGTTCTGTATTCTCGATGAAATTGATGCACCGCTTGATGATGCAAACATTGACCGGTTTACAAGGCTGATTAAACAGTTCAGCGAAAACACACAGTTTATAGTGGTCACACACAATAAAAGAACGATGGAAGCAGCAGAAACTCTTTACGGTGTTACGATGCAGGAAGAAGGAGTTTCAAAGCTTGTAAGCGTCAGATTTAATGAAGATATAAAAGTCGTTGCATAGTCAACTGATTTCAAATAAGTACAGAAAACCATCTTATCATTTCAATAATTTAATCCGTAATTCAATCAAACCTTTGACAGAAAAACAATTCAAAATATTTATTGACTTTGATGGCACTATAACAAAGAACGATGTCGGGGAAGAAATTTTTAGAAAATTCGTTGATGAAGATGTCGTCAGTAAAATAGTGACAGATCTTCTTTTAGAAAATATATCATCAAGAGAATGCTGGGAAGCTCTCTGTCTCGCTGCACCATTAATCGAAAAGAAAGAGTTTGATGAATTTATACTTTCACAGGAAGTAGAACCGTCGCTTCATCGTTTTATTGAATATTGTGAAAAGAATAATTTTCCTGTTTTTGTTCTGAGTGATGGTTTTGATTATTACATAGAAAAAATTCTGGGAAGAGAAAATCTTGGACATTTAAATTTTTTTAGTAACGAATTAAACTTAACTGCTAATGGGAAGTTGATGCCTCTATTTCCATATTTTAATGCAGATTGCAGGACCTCATCAAATTGCAAGAGAAATCATATAATCGAGAACAGCAGCGAAAACGATTACACAGTTTATATTGGCGATGGGAGTTCAGATATCGATGCAGTTCAATACGTGGATTTCATTTTTGCGAAAGATAGTCTCCTGCGATTTTGTGAAATGAACAGGATAACATTTTTCCCATTCAGGAATTTTGATGATGTGATTGTAAAGCTGGATGGACTTTTATCCAAAAAGAGATTAAAGAAAAGACATCAGGCAGAATTAAAACGCCGCGAAGCGTATTTGGCAGAGTAAACATATTTTCAACTGAATTAAGAAATTAATGAATAACATTTCATCTCTTGCATTTAAATACAGAAGTTACACTCCGATTCCATTTTTAATTCTGATGTTAATTTTTCAGCAATCAACTCCGATGACTTTAATTATCGGATTTATCGTTGCGTTGTTTGGAGAGCTCATAAGGTTTTGGGGAGTAAGCTGGGCTGGCAGCGAAACCAGAACAACTGGCGGAGTCGGCGGAACTTTTCTTATTATCAGCGGTCCGTTCGCATATGTTCGTAATCCACTTTATGTCGGAAATATACTCATCTATTTCGGACTTGGAATTATGTCATTTGCATTGTTTCCGTATTTACAAATTGTTGCGATTCTTTTCTTTCTTCTTCAATATTACTTCATTGTCAGAGAAGAAGAAAAATATCTAGTTGAAAGATTTAAGAATGACTACAAAGAATACTGCAAGCATGTTCCGGCATTTTTACCAAGACTTTTGCCTTATAAAAACTCAAGCATAATTCAACCACCTTACAATTCAAAAGCCGGACTAAAATCTGAAAGAAGAAGTCTTCAGGCATTTCTTGGAATTTCTTTACTGCTAACTATCCTTTGGCTTATCAGGGGTTGATCGTGACTTCTGCAGTAAAAAATAAATTGATGATCATTACGGGTGAAGTATCCGGTGATTTGATTGGCGGCGCTTTGGTAAGGGAACTAAAATCTTCAAAACCTGATTTGATAATTACGGGTATTGGTGGGGAGAAAATGAAATCAGCAGGAATGGATTTAATATATCATACCAATCAGATGGCGTTTTTGGGATTTGTTGAAGTTGTAAAACATTTGCCTTTCATAAGAGAAGTCCAAAAGAAACTGATTGAAGTGATAAAAAAAGAAAACATCAGATGTGTGGTACTGATTGATTATCCTGGATTCAATCTAAGCATTGCAAAAAAACTAAAGCCTCTCGGAATAAAAATTATTTATTATGTCTCGCCTCAATTATGGGCGTGGGCAAAAGGTAGAGTAAAAAAAGTAAAACAACTGGTTGATAAGATGCTGGTTGTATTTCCTTTTGAAGTTGACTTTTACAAAAAAGAGAATGTAGATGTTGAATATGTTGGTCATCCGCTTGTTGAGAGAATAAGTCAATATAATTTTTTAAGCAGGGAGGAATTCTTTACAAAATTCAATCTGGATAAAGCAAAAGAAATTCTTCTGGTGATGCCTGGGAGCCGAAAGCAGGAAGTAAAGTCAATTTTCCCCGAGATTATCAAAGCAGCTAATAAGCTTGCAGCAGAATATAATTTGCAGGTCGTTGTTGCCCGATCAAAAAATATTGATGAAAAATTACTGCGTCATCTTGCTGATTCTGAAAATTTTGTCTCCATCGATGGCTATAATTATGAGTTGATGCAGTATTCACGTTTTGGTATAATCAAATCAGGGACATCGACACTTGAATCCGGGTATTTTGCTCTGCCGATGATCGTTGTATACAAAACAAGTTCGCTTACTTATCTGATTGGGAAGCAGCTGATAAAGCTTGACAGAATTGGAATGGTGAATATTTTACTGGATGAAATGGTTGTACCGGAATTGATTCAGAACGACGCAGATGCTGAAAATATTTTTGCTATCGCTTCAAAAATTTTATCAGATGGAAAAACTTATCTGGCAGTAAAACAAAAACTCGGATTGGTAAAAGAGAAACTGGGCGGTGATGGTGCATCAAAAAAAGCCGCCGGTAAAATTTTGGAAATACTGAATGAGTATTAAAAAATCAAAGCAGGGGATACTTAGGTTTTTGGGCGATCATTTTCTTTACTTTGCAGTAACGGCATTATGTAAAAGTCTGGAAATTGAAAAAGCGAATTTAAAAGTGATTGAAGAACTGAAAATAAAAAATCAAAACTTTGTACTCGCATTCTGGCATGGAACAATGATCCTTCCGTGGTATTTGCATGGTGCGAATGATTTTGCCGCATTGACAAGCAAAAGTAAAGATGGTGATCTTCTCGCAAAGATTTTAAAGAAGTGGAAATACCAGGTTGTCCGAGGTTCAAGCAGCACTGGAGGTGATGTAGCACTTGGAATTATGGTTGACTATGCAAAAAATCAGTATTCGATTGCAATCACTCCTGATGGACCGCGCGGACCAAAACAACAATTTAAAGCCGGAGCTATTATTACAGCTAAAAAATCAGGAATACCTTTAATATTGGCCGGAGTGGGATTTAAAAAGAAAAAAGCTTTGAATAACTGGGACAGATTTGAAATACCGCACTTCTTCACCAAAGCAAAGATTATTTATTCAGAACCAATTTATGTTGATAATAATCTATCGTATGAAGAAACTTCGGCAATCATCTCAAAGTGTGATGAAGAGTTGAACCGTCTCCAACAGTCAGCGCAGGATTTTACTAATTAGTATGAATTTGCTAAAGATCATATTATATCCTTTGATACCCGTATACGCATTTGTAATATGGCTGAGGAATTTTCTGTTCGATAAAAATATTTTTAAAAGCCGTACGGTGAATGCAAAAGTTTATTCTGTAGGCAATATATCTTTCGGTGGTTCCGGTAAGACACCCGTAACTATTTACCTTACAAGTTTGTTGAAGCTTGGAGGGAAAAAAGTCGGAGTTTTAAGCCGGGGTTACGGGAGGAAATCATCAGGGTATATTCTTGTTTCTGATGGTAAGAAATTTTTATCGACCGTAGATAAAGCAGGTGATGAAATCTATCATACTGCTTTAGACTGCTCAGTTCCGGCTGCAGTTTCTGAAAATCGAGTCAAAGGTGCGGAAAGATTAATAAATGATACCGGAGTAAATACAATCGTACTTGATGATGCATTCCAGCATCGCTGGATAAAGAGAGATGTTGATATTCTGGTTATTGATCAACGCCTTTTGACGGAAAATCATTTTTTCATAAATAACTTGCTTCCAACAGGAATAATGAGGGAATCATTCTCATCAATAGGAAGAGCAGATGTTGTTATCATCAACCGGAAGTTTATGGAAAAGAAGGATATCCCTGACCATCACCAAAGACACTTTGAGGATAAGAGAATATTTACCGGTTACTACAAGGCAATTAGTTTTTTCGATTTAAAACACAATACTGAACTTAGCCTCGAAGAATTCCAGGGGCAGAAAAGCCTCGTAGTATCCGGAATCGCAACTCCGTTCTCTTTCCTGAATATTTTGAAGCAGACAAAAGTTGATACACAAAATAAACTGATTTTCAAGGATCATAAAAGATATAATTATAATGATGTTCAGAGAATACGACAGTTGTTTTATTCAACAAATTCGCACTCTGTCGTTACAACTGAAAAGGATGCAGTAAAATTGACCAGATTTTCACGTGAGATGGACGACATCGACATATATTATTTAAAAATAAAATTTGCCCTTGATGATGAAGATGCCTTTAAAGGCTTTATCTTTGGGGTCTAAAATTTTTCTATTTAGCACATATTTCAAAAAATAATCTAATTTCGGAGGAAATATAAATGCCCAGAAAATATGTATACTTTTTCGGAGGAAAACGCGCCGAAGGAAAAGCTGAGATGAAATCACTACTTGGCGGTAAAGGTGCCAACCTTGCTGAGATGGTTAATATTAAATTACCGGTTCCTGCCGGTTTCACAATTACAACTGAAGTTTGTACCTACTACTACGATAACAACAAAAAATATCCAAAAGAATTAAAAGCTCAGGTTCTTTCCGCTTTAAGTAAAGTTGAAAAAGAAATGGGAGCAAAATTCGGTGATGCAGAAAATCCATTGCTTCTTTCTGTTAGAAGCGGTGCTCGAGCTTCAATGCCGGGAATGATGGACACAATCCTCAATCTTGGATTGAATGATGTCACAGTTCAGGGATTGATAAGAAAGACAAACAATCCTCGATTTGCTTATGACTCATACAGAAGATTTGTTCAAATGTACGGCGATGTCGTTCTCGGATTAAAACCAGTTGATAAACACGACGAAGATCCGTTTGAAGTTATTCTTGATAAGAAAAAACATCAGCACGGATTCAGACTTGATACTGAACTTACTGCAGATCATTTAAAAGAATTGGTCGAAGAATTTAAAGCAGCAATCAGAGAAAGAACCGGACATGATTTTCCAGATAATCCGATGGACCAGCTTTGGGGTGCGGTCGGTGCAGTATTTGGCTCATGGATGAATGAAAGAGCAATTGTATATCGTAAGCTCAATAACATTCCCGCAGATTGGGGAACAGCTGTAAATGTGCAATCAATGGTCTTTGGAAATATGGGTGAAGATTCCGGGACTGGTGTTGCATTCACACGTGATCCTGCTTCAGGTGAAAATGTTTTTTACGGTGAGTATTTATTCAACGCTCAGGGAGAAGATGTTGTCGCAGGAACAAGAACACCTCATCCAATTTCTGAATTGAAAAAAGAAGATCCTAAAATTTATAAACAGCTTGATGACATCAGAAAAATACTTGAGAAGCATTACAAAGAAATGATGGACATCGAATTCACAATTCAACAGGGAAAACTCTGGATGCTTCAGTGCCGAGTTGGAAAACGGACCGGATTTGCTGCTATCAAAATGGCAGTCGATATGGTGAAGGAAAAATTAATTTCCAAAGAAGATGCGATCAGCAGAATAGAGCCCAACCAGTTGAATCAATTATTAAGACCAATCTTCGATCAGAATGAAAAGAATAAAGCAATATCAGCGGGAAGTTTACTTGCTAAAGGTTTGAATGCTGGTCCTGGCGCCGCTTCCGGTAAAGTTGCTCTCAGTGCACAAGATGCAGAAGAGATGGCAGCAAAGGGTGACAAAGTAATTCTCGTAAGAATTGAAACTTCGCCCGAAGATATTAAAGGAATGAATGCTTCAGAAGGAATCTTGACTGCTCGTGGCGGAATGACTTCTCACGCTGCACTTGTTGCACGACAAATGGGTAAAGTTTGCGTTGCAGGCTGTGGTGCTCTCAAAATAAATTATAAGGAGAGAACGATCGGGGTTGAAGGAAAGAACGATGTGATTCGTGAGGGTGATTACATTTCAATTGATGGAACAACAGGTGAAGTTATAAAAGGAAAACTTGAAACAAAACCATCGGAAGTGATTCAAGTGCTTATTTCACAAACAATGCAGGCAAAAGAATCGTCAGTGTATCAGACATACTCAAGCCTGATGAAATGGGCTGATGAAATAAGAAGATTAAAAGTAAGAACCAATGCCGATCAACCAGATCAGTCAAGCAATGCAATTGCATTTGGTGCAGAAGGAATTGGTCTTTGCAGAACAGAGCATATGTTCTTTGGCGGCGACAGAATAACATCTGTAAGGAAGATGATTGTATCTGATACTCTTGAAGATAGAAAATCAGCACTAGCCGAACTTCTGCCTTTACAAAGAGAAGACTTTGAAGGAATATTTGAGGTGATGAAAGGAAGACCTGTTACAATCAGAACACTTGATCCACCGCTGCACGAATTCCTTCCGCATTCAGAAAAAGAAATTGCTGAGCTTGCAAGTGAACTTGGAATTGATCAATCAAAACTAAAAGCAAAAATAGAAAGCTTGCACGAATTCAATCCAATGCTTGGATTCAGAGGATGCAGACTCGGAGTTGTTTATCCTGAAATTACAGAAATGCAGGCACGAGCAATTATCGAAGCTGCCGTGAATATTTCGATGAAAGGAATTCCTGTTAAACCTGAAATAATGATTCCACTTGTTGGTCACGTTAAAGAATTCATTCTTCAGGAAGAAATTGTAAGGCGTGTTGCTAAAGAAGTAATGAACGAAAAAGGAAAGAAGATCAGTTACTTAGTTGGAACTATGATTGAACTTCCTCGCGCTGCTTTAACTGCTGATGAAATTGCAAGCAGAGCAGAGTTCTTCAGCTATGGTACGAACGATTTAACTCAGACAACATTCGGATTATCAAGAGACGATGCCGGTAAGTTTTTACCGCTTTATGTGCAGAATGAAATTTTACCGACTGATCCCTTTGAAGCTCTCGATCAGACTGGCGTTGGTCAGCTTGTTGAAATGGGAACAAAAAAGGGAAGATCAGTTCGTAAGGATTTAAAAGTTGGAATTTGCGGTGAGCATGGTGGTGAACCATCTTCGGTTGAATTCTGTCACAGAACAGGGCTCGATTACGTAAGTTGTTCTCCATTCAGAGTTCCAATTGCGAGACTTGCTGCTGCCGTGCTGTTATTAATGAAAAGAAGTTGAAGAAATCAGCTTCAAAGAATAAAAGTAAAAAATAAATTATTGGCGGATGCTTTATTGTCATCCGCTTTTTAAAAATAATTTCGAAGGACGAAAAATGATGAAGTTATCAGATTTCAGTTATGTTCTACCCAAAACCTCAATTGCTAAATATCCTGTTTCACCAAGAGATAAGTCAAAACTTCTTGTGGTTAACAGAGAAACGCAGGAGTTAGAGTCAAAACGGTTTACAAGTGTTGTTGACTATATGTCTAAAGGTGACGTACTCGTTGTAAATGAAACACGGGTTTTCCAGGCAAGGTTGTATGGAAAGAAAGAAAAAACCAACGCAAAGATTGAAGTGTTTCTTTTAAGAGAGCTTAATTCCGAAGAAGCGATCTGGGATGTGATTGTTGATCCGGCAAGAAAAGTGAGAATCGGAAACAAAATTTATTTCAATGATAAGCTCTGGTGTGAAGTAATTGATAATACAACATCACGAGGACGAACGATCAGGTTCAACCAGGCAGGAAATATTTTTAAAGCTGTGGAAAAAATTGGACTCACTCCGCTTCCGCCTTACATTAAAAGAGAAGCGGAACCATCTGACAAAGAAGATTACCAGACAATATTTGCAAGAGTTGATGGTGCTGTTGCTGCTCCTACCGCAGGACTTCATTTTACAAAACAGCTTTTGCAAAAAGCTCATAAAAAAGGAGTGATAATTGTTCCTGTAGTCCTTCATATTGGATTGGGAACTTTCCGGCCGGTTGAAGTTGAAGATTTGACAAAACATAAAATGGATTCCGAGTTCTTTGAAATTCCTGCAAAGTCAGCTGAAGTTATTAATCACGCAATGCATCAAAAGCATAATATTTTCGTTGTTGGAACAAGCACCTGTCGTGCACTTGAAACAAGTACAACTGCAGATGGATTTGTAAAGCCAAACCGCGGCTGGACAGACAAATTTATTTTTCCTCCGTATGAGTTTAAAATTACAAACAAACTAATTACAAACTTTCACGTTCCGGAATCAACACTATTAATGCTTGTTTGTGCACTTGCAGGAACTGATTTGACTATGAAAGCTTATAAAAAAGCTCTTAAAGAAAAATATCGCTTCCTCAGTTACGGCGATGCAATGCTTATACTGTAACCAAAAGGTTACCAGATGAAAACTTATGCAATAATTCCTGCTGGCGGAAAGGGTAAGCGAAGCGGAACAGAAACTCCGAAGCAGTACCTCAAATTCCACGGAAAGGAATTGATTGCATATACTCTTGAAGTTTTCCAGAAAAGTAATCTTGTTGATGAAATAATTATATCTGCAGAACAGCCGTACTTTACACTTCTGAATAAAATTATAAAGGATTATAATCTCACGAAAATTTCACAACTGGTTGAAGGCGGAGAAGAAAGACAGGATTCAGTTTACAATGCACTGAAAGCAATTAAAGCAGATGATGATGCTCTAATTGCCGTACACGATGCTGCGCGACCTTTACTTCCCGATAATATTCTAACCAATGCGATAAAAACTGCAAAAGATAAGGGAAATGCGCTTGTCTGCCTGAAAGCAAGAGATACTTTGCTTAAAGGTGATCAGTTCGTAAAAGAGTATGTTGACAGAACAGAAATGTATTACGTGCAGACACCGCAGATTTTTAAGTACGGGGATTTAATTAAAGCAATGAAAAAAGCATACGAAAAGAATTTTATTGGAACCGATGAATCAATGCTTGTAAAAGAACTTGGCATTGATATCAATATTGTTGAAGGCTCAATGCTCAACTTTAAAGTTACAACAGCGACAGATATTGAGATGTTTGAGAAACTGACAACTCATAATCAATAATTGATTCTTCCCGCCAAATCTGTCTCATTTCACTTTTCTTATCTTTAAATTTCTCCTATCAAAAAAATAATTTAAGGAACCTATTTGTTCCCTGACAGTAAAACTACCAGTTAAAATAATTGAATTGGGAGTTTTATAATTATGAAAAATTTAAGGGTAATTGCAATGAAACATAAATATCATCTTTTGCTTCTCCTTCCATTTGCATTTTTATTTTTATCATTTTCAAACCTGATTCCCGGAATAAACATTTTTGATATTGATTCGGATAATGAGTTTTCATATCAATTCAAAGATGATTACAAAGCTGCCTGGAAAACAGTTGATTCATTAGAACAACAGGGACTTACTCGCTCTGCTCTTGAAGTAGTTGAGGAAATTTACAAAGCAGCGAAGAAAGACAACAATCAGCCGCAGTTTATCAAATCTGTTTTTTACAAGTTGAAATATGGCAACTACATAGAGGAAGACAGTCACGTTAAGATTGTTAATGATGTAAAAGCTGAAATTGATTCAGCTTCATTTCCTGCAAATGCAATTCTTAAATCCATTCTTGCAAATATTTACTGGCAGTATTATCAGAACAACAGATGGAGATTTCAGCAAAGAACCGAAACTGTGAATTTTGATAATGAAAACTTTCAAACGTGGGATTTATCAAGACTTATCAAAGAAATCACAAAATATTTCCACGCTTCACTTGAGGAAAGCGATAAGCTGAAGAAAATTCCACTCAAAGAGTTTGAAGATATTCTTGTTTATGGAACGACCGAACATTCTTATCTCCGTCCGACATTGTACGATCTTCTTGCACATCAGGCTATTGCTTTTTTTGTGAATGATGAGGCATCAGTAACTCAACCTGTTTACAAGTTTGAATTAAAGAGTGAAGATGATTTTTCACCCGCAGAAGATTTCGTAGAAATTGTTTATTCAACCAAAGATTCGTTGTCACTAAAGTTTTATGCAATTCAGCTTTACCAGCAATTAATAGAATTTCATCTTGAGGATAAAGAAAAAGATGCATTGATAGATGTTGATCTTGCAAGACTGAATTTTGTGAGAAGTCAAACTGTTAATTCAATAAAGGATAGTTTGTATCTCAATGCGATTGTTGAAATGGAAAAGCAATTCAAGGATGTTCCATACTCTTCTCTCATTTCATTCAACATTGCACAATATCATTATAACGAAGGGTTAAAGTACGATTCAAACGGTTCGGATAATTACAAATGGAAAATTAAAAAAGCTCTTGAGATTTGCAATTCAACCATTGAAAAGTATCCTGATACTTTTGGTGCCGGGGAATGCGGATGGCTTCAGAATGCGATACTTCAAAAAAGTTTGAGTGTCCAGACTGAATATGGAAACATTCCTGATGAGCCGTTCCGTTCTTTAATTACTTATAAAAATGTTAACAAGATTTATTTGCGCATACTCCCCTGGACAGAGTCATTAGATCAAACAAAAAATAAACTTGATGCGCAAAAGCTTTATCAACGATATGCATCACAGAAACCAATTCAGGAATGGTCAGTTGATCTTCCGGATGATAAAGATTATCAAAGTCACAGTGTTGAAATAAAAATGCCTTCGTTGTCTGTTGGTCAATATCTGATTCTTGTCGGGACCGATGCTGAATTCACTTATGTAAAAAACGCAGTTGGTTACAGCAGAACATGGATTACAAATATCAGCTACATCAGGAAAAATGAAAAAAATAATAATGAACATTTTTATGTTCTCAATCGGAAATCGAGCGATCCAATTGCGAATGTTAAATATGAATTTTATGGGCAACGTTATGAACCTGATGATAGGGAATATAAATTCTTTCTTATTAAAAGCGGATTTACTGATGAGCAGGGATCAATTATTCTGAATAAAACTACAGCTAGTTATAACAGCTTTAAAGTAATCTTCATTCATAAAAAAGACAAATTCGAGTCGCAGAATTTTTATTCTTATTCCTACCAGGAAAGAACCGAAAAACGAAACACAACTTTCTTTTATCTTGACAGAGCAATTTACCGTCCCGGACAAATTGTTTACTTCAAAGGCTTGATGATTAATACCGATGGGAAAAAAGATCATAAAGTTGTTACGAACCAAACCACGACAGTTACTTTCTTCGATGCCAACTATCAGAAAATCGCTGATGCAACATTCACTACAAATGAATACGGAACGTTCAACGGAAAGTTTACAATTCCGTTTGGAAAGATTGGCGGACAATACCGCATACAAAATGAAAATGGTTCTCAGTATTTCAGAGTAGAAGAATACAAACGACCAAAGTTTGAAGTGAAGTTTGACCCGGTAAAAGGAAGTTATTCTTTAAATGATAAAGTAACAGTTGAAGGTTTTGCAAAAACTTATTCCGGTGCAAACCTGAATGATGTTGATGTTAAATACAGAGTTGTGCGCACAGTTTACTTTCCGTATTATGATTTCAGATGGAGATGGTATTACAACTGGTTCTGGGGAAGATATAACGAAATGGAAATCACGAATGGAGTTACAACCACAGATAAAGAAGGAAAATTCAAAGTCGAGTTTGATTTGATTCCCGATCTTTCAATGCCGAAAGAAACCAAACCGGTCTTCAGCTACACTGTTTATGCGGATGTAATTGATGTGACGGGAGAAACTCATTCTGCGCAGACTTATGTGAGTGCAGGTTATGTTGCATTGGTTGCAAACATTATTCTTCCTGAAATTATCAACTCTTATAAAATTGATAGATACCAAGTTTCAACCACAAACCTGAACGGACAGTTTGAACCGGCACCGATTTCGATTGAAGTTTATCGTTTGAAAAATCCCGAAAGAATTTTCAGGAGCAGGCTCTGGACGAAACCTGATAAATTTCTGATGACAAAAGATGAATTCTATCAGAACTTTCAGCACGATGTTTATGATGAAGAGAATGAATACTTCAACTGGGAAAAAGAACGGAAAGAATTCACGACAAGTTTTACAACAGTTGACAGCTCGTTTATATCTTTCAAGGATTTACCTGAATGGCAGGCTGGAAAGTATGTCCTGATTCTGAAAACAAAAGACAAAAACGGAACTCCGGTTGAACTTACAAGATATTTCACTTTATTCGATCCAGAATCTGATAAAACTCCTTTGAACGAATCAAGCTGGGTTTATATGAATGAAAGAAGTTATGAGCCCGGAGAAACTGTAACTCTTTACATTGGTTCGGCAGAAAAAAATGTTAAAGCACTTTTCGAGTTGGAATACGATGGAAAGATTATCAGAAAAGAATGGATTGAACTTGATAATGAACAGAAGAAAATTGAAATTTTGGTTAAAGAAGAGTATCGCGGAAATCTTGTAGTTCATATTTCATCAATCGTAAATAATGAACCTAATATAATTACAAAAGTTATTACAGTTCCGTGGACGAACAAGCAATTAAAAATTTCATTCGAAACTTTCCGAAACAAACTTCTTCCAGGATCAAATGAAGAATGGAAGCTGAAAATATCAGGACCAAATGGAGATGCAGTCGCAGCAGAACTTCTTGCTTCAATGTATGATGCTTCTCTCGATGTTTTCGCAGCAAATTACTGGAACTTTAATATTTATTCCTCCTTTTATTCAAGATATAACTGGACGACTGATAATAATTTTAAAAGCATTAGTTCGTCCTTTTATGATGAAGGCTGGAACCAATATGTGAACAGACCATATATGTATTTACCGTACATCAACAACTTTGGTTTTTATTTTTATGGTTACGGATATGCTAATGGCAGATATGATATGATGCCAACGAGAAGCATTGGTGATATTACATCACTGCAATCTGGAGTGGTAATGGAAAAGGAAGGTAATGCCACAATTAATATAAGGGGGGGCAGACAAGATGAAGTGAGCTATTACATTGATGGAGGCGTGAAAGAGAAGAAAGAATCACAAACTCAAGTCCAAAAACCTAATGACTTTGAAGGAATTCCTGTCAGAAAAAATCTTAATGAAACTGCTTTCTTCTATCCTGAATTAAGAACGAATGAAAGAGGTGAAATAATAATTTCTTTCACAGTTCCTGAAGCATTGACAAGATGGAAATTTATGGGATTTGCTCTCACAAAAGATTTGAAGAATGCAATAGTTTACAATGAAACTGTGACGCAGAAAGATTTGATGATAATGCCGAATCCCCCGAGATTTTTAAGAGAAGGAGATGAAATTTATTTCACTGCAAAGGTCAGCAATCTTTCCGATAGTTCAATTACAGGTTCAGCAACTCTGCAGTTGTTTGATGCATTCACAATGAAACCTGTCGACGCACTTTTTGAAAATACTGATAATATAAAATCTTTCTCTGCAGAAAAAGGAATGAGCGAAGGATTAAGCTGGAGACTTAAAGTTCCTCTCGGCAAAGTTGATGCGATTGTTTACAGAGTTATTGCAACTTCCGGAAAACATTCTGACGGTGAAGAGAATGCGCTTCCGATTTTGATTAATAGAATGCTTGTTACAGAAACTCTTCCGCTTCCTGTAAGAGGAAACCAGACGAAGACTTTCATTCTTAAAAAACTGATGGAAAATAAATCCACAACTTTGCAGAATTATAATCTCACACTTGAGTTCACTGCTAATCCTGCGTGGTATGCAATTCAGGCATTGCCGTATATGATGGAATATCCGTACGAATGTATCGAGCAGGTGTTCAATAGATTTTATGCAAACAGCATCGCGACTCATATTGCAAACTCAAGTCCGAAAATCAAAAAAGTTTTTGAGAGCTGGAAGGAAGTTGATAAAGATGCACTTCTCTCTAATCTTGAAAAGAACCAGGAGTTGAAGTATGCATTGCTTGAAGAAACTCCGTGGGTTCTCGATGCACAGGATGAAAGTGAAAGAAAGAGAAGAGTCGGATTATTATTTGACTTAGTAAAAATGGCTGGTGAACTTGAACGAGCAGAAATGAAAATTCAGGAAATGCAGTATTCAAACGGCGGATGGCCATGGTTCCCGGGACTTCCTGAAAACCGTTTCATCACTCAATATATTGTTGTTGGAATGGGACATCTTGAAAGACTAGGAATAAAAGACATTCGGGAAAATCCTACAACCTGGCAAATGCTTCAGAGAGCTGTCGTTTACACTGATATCAGAATGTATGAAGATTATGAATGGATAAAGAAGCACGGAATCCTTGATAAGAAAAATATCGGTTACATCCAGGCACAATATCTTTATGGAAGAAGTTACTATCTCGATATTCCTGTCGATGACAAATACAAAGAAGCATTCGATTACTGGAAGGGTCAGGCACAGAAATACTGGCTGAGCAACAATAAGTATATGCAGGGAATGATTGCACTTACTCTTTACAGAATGTATGATGCGAAGACAGCGAAAGCGATTATCAAATCGATTATTGAGAACTCGGTGTTCAATGATGAAATGGGAATGTATTTCAAAGAAGAATGGGGATGGTGGTGGTATCAGGCTCCGATTGAAACTCAGGCATTGCTGATTGAAGCAGTTGATGAAATTGTGAAAGATCAAAAGTCTGTTGATGATATGAAAGTCTGGCTGCTGAAACAGAAACAAGTTCAGGATTGGAAAACAACCAAAGCAACTGCTGAAGCTTGCTATGCACTTCTGTTGAGAGGAAGCGATTGGCTTGCTGATACAAAATTACCTGACATAACGATTGGTGGTGAGAAGTTTGATCTTCTGAACAATCCTGAAATTCATATCGAGGCCGGAACGGGATATTTCAAAACTTCCTGGAAGGGTGAAGAAATAAAACCTGAAATGGGAGAAGTAACTGTAACCAACAATAACAATGTTGTTGCCTGGGGTTCACTCTACTGGCAGTATTACGAACAGCTTGATAAAATTACTCCTGCTGAAACTCCGTTGAAGATAAAGAAGCAGTTATTCCTAGAACTGGATTCACCAACAGGAAAGAAAATTACTCCGGTTGATGAAAACACAAAGCTGAAACCGGGAGATCTGGTGAAAGTTAGAATTGAAATCCGTGTTGACCGCGATATAGAATTCGTTCATATGAAAGATATGCGTGCGGCAGGATTTGAACCGATAAATGTTCTCTCTCAGCACAAATACCAGGATGGTTTATATTATTATGAAAACACACGAGATGCTGCAACAAACTTCTTTATGGATTGGCTGCCGAAAGGAACTTATGTGTTTGAGTATCCGCTGCGTGTAACATTCAAAGGAGATTTCTCAAACGGAATTACAACAATCCAGTGTATGTACGCACCTGAATTCGCAAGTCATTCTGAAGGTGTGAGGGTAAAGGTTCAGTAAATTATTTTTAATTATCATTCAACCCTCTTCATCGAAAGGTGGAGAGGGTTTTTTTATTTAGTGTGCTTTCTTCAGCATTAGAAAATTACCAAACGTTATTAAGGCAACACCAAGCAATGCGAACAAAGTCCAGGTGTAATCTTCAAAAAATGTTGAAAGCAAAAGAGCGATGATTGGAAAGACTAATGTTACGTAAGCAGCTCTGTCCGCTCCGATTTTACCAAGCAAAGTTAAGTAGCTATAGAAAGCAATTATAGAACCGAATACTGCCAGATAAATTAATGAGCTGATATACTTAAATGATGCATCAAAACTTAAAGGTGTATTAGTAATAAAAACCAGGAGAAGCATTAACAAGGCTCCATAAAACATTCCATAAGCATTTGTCTGCACAACAGGTAATTTATTTCTTTGGTTATATGCTGAAATTATATTTCCGAGTGAAGCAGCTATAACACTTAGGAAAGAAAGTAACAGCCCTAATGATTTATCGCTGGAGAAATTAAAACCTAAAAGTTCATCCTTAAAAACCAAAATAATCCCGGTAAAGCCAATTAGAGCACTGCCCAAAACATTCAAGCGAATTTTAGATTTTAGAAATACGAAACCATTGAAAATATTTAAGAAAATAATTGTTGTGAATATAACCGCAACAAGTCCGCTTTCAAGATGAACCTCTGCGAGGTAAACCAGCCAGTAGTTTATTCCAAATAGAAATACTCCCTGAAGTGCCATAAACAAATGCTGCTTTGCATTATACTTTAAATTCAATTTAATCATACTGCAGTAAACAAAAAGAATTATTGCAGCGAGTAAAAAACGGTAAAAGACCGAAACTAACGGATCAACAACACCAAGCTGAAAAGTTATTGCAAGCCAGGTTGAGCCCCAGATAAATGCAGGGATGATATACAGAATTAAATTTTTCATAAATGCTTCTGCTTTTTACTTCTTTTATTTTTCTTGTGCAAACCTGATATTCAGCTTGTTGCGCGTCGTCACATTTTTAATCCTTAGGAAAGGAGTTTAAAAAGATATAGGAAGTATTTGTCGCAGTTGGAGATAACCTGTTCAGTAGAAATTAATCGGATTTATCTACAAAAATCTGACGGAGAATTTCAAAAAGTTTTACGCGTGTAAATGGTTTGGAAATATAATGTGAGAATCCTGCCTTTAGAAATGATTCTCTATCACCGAGCATTGCAAATGCTGTGATTGCGATGATTGGAATTTTAGAATTATTTCTGCCGAGTTTTTTAATTTCTAGCATGGCTTCTGTTCCGCTAATTCCTTTCAATGCTATGTCCATCAGGATGACATCATAATCTTTAGTTTTACAATATTCAATTCCTCTTTGACCATCTAGGACATGATCAATATTAAAGTATGGTTTTAAATAAGCACAAACTATCTGTGCATTAATTTCATCATCCTCAACCAGAAGCATAGAAGGTTTAAAATTTAAGTTTAAACTGTCTTCATTGATATGAATCTCATCTTCAAAAACTTTTTGTTGTGTTTGTTGTGATAGGGGAAGCTTTATTGTAAATGTAGATCCCTGACCAACTTTACTGCTTAATGAAAGCGTTCCATTGATTAGCTCGACAAATTTTTTAGTTAATGTTAATCCTAGTCCTGTCCCACCAAAATTTCTGGAAAGACCTTCGCTAGCCTGTCTGAAAGGTTCAAATATTTGTTCATAATATTTCTCGGGGATTCCAATTCCGGTATCGGCAATATCTATTTTAGCCAATTGATTATTTTTTTCTAATTCAACACTTATAGTAACTCCGCCTGAAGATGTAAATTTAAGTGCATTGTTGAGCAGGTTATTAAATATTTTATTCAATAAGTGATTATCTGAGTCTACATAAATATTATCATCAGGGACATTCAGTTTGATGTATAGATTTTTATTCTTGGCAACCGATTGGAAGAGAGAGCAAGTTTCTTGTAATATAGATTTTAATTCACAAGTTTTTATATCAAGATGATTTTGATTTGATTCAATTCGTGAAAGATCAAGTATTGAATTAAGTGTCTCTACAAGCTGCTGACCACTTTGCAGAATTGTATCTGCCATTTCTTTGAAATCATTTTCTTGGAGTTCATTTGCGAGGATATCAGCGTATCCGAGTATCCCAACAAGCGGTGTTCGAAGTTCGTGACTCATATTAGCAAGAAAACTTGATTTGAGCCGGTTTGATTCTTCAGCCATTTCTTTTGCCTGCCTGAGTTCAACTTCTTTTATTTTTCTTTCTGTAATATCTTCTTTAATTGCAACAAAGTGATTGACATTTCCTTGTTCATCGAATAAAGGAGAAATAGAAGCAGATTCCCAGTAATAACTTCCGTCTTTTCTTTTATTCTTAAATTCACCGTACCAATTTTTACCTCCAGTTATTGTTCTCCAAAGATCTTTATAATATTCATCGCTATGCTCATCCGATTTTAATATTTTAGGATTTTTCCCGAGTACCTCTTCCGAAGTGTAACCGGTGACTTCACTGAATTTTGGATTTACGTACTCAATATTACCGGCGCGATCAGTGATTACAACCGAAACAGGACTTTGTTCAATTGCTTTGTTTAATTTCTTTATGTTTCTTTCAGCAAGTACTCTTTCATTAATATCGTGTATTACTGAGAACAGAAAATTTCTCCCCTCAATCACTATCGGACTTGTAAATACTTCGACAAACCGAGAACTTCCATCCGCCAATTTATGCTGGCCGATAAATTGATTTATCTCAAAGTCCATTGCTTTCTTGACTACTGATTTTAATTCTTCGTGTGGACGGTTTGAAATATCTGATAAATGTAATTTTTTCAGCGTTTCCAGCGTATAGCCATAAAAATCTGCAGCTGCCTTGTTTGCCTCAATTATAATTTGTGTTTCGGGATCAACTATCATCATCATTGAATATGCATTTTCAAAAAGAGAGCTGTACTTCATCTGACTATAATGCAATTCTTTGTGAACTTTCTTCATCTCGCTGATATCTATGATTGTTCCTCTGAAACCGATGGGTATCTCGTTTTGAAGGATTGGCGAGATCAGTACAATAGCCGTGAATGATGATCCATCTTTTTTGAAAAGCGTATATTCCGTATTCATCATCCTTCCACCAGACACCATTTTAGAAAAGTTTTCTTGTGCAATATGATTCTGTGAAGGTGAGACAAAGTCGAAGATATTAATTGTGCTTAGATCTGTATCATATGGATATTGAAAAGTATCATAAGCAATTTTATTGCAATACAAAAGACGGCCGCTAAGATCAATTTCAAAAATTATTTGTGGTAGCAGTTCGGCAAGATCGCGGAACCGCTGCTCACTTTTAATGAGATTATCTTCTGCTAATTTTTTACTGGTCACATCATATGCAGTAACCACACGCGCATTTTTGTATAAACCAGAGTCAATTTGGTGTGAATAAACTTCAACGAAAAAAATCGAACCATCTTTTCTTTTATGTCGCCAGTACCCCGTTATTCTGGTGTTATTATTATTATCCTTGAACATCTTCCTTAACTTTTCGATATCCTCATCAGGACGAATATCTTCGACTGACATTGAAAGAAATTCATCTTTTGTGTATCCATACATTTTGATTGCTGCTGGATTGACATCTAAAAATTTTAGTGTTTTTGTGTCGTAAATAAGCATTGGAACAGGATTTAAGCTGAAGAATAAATCATAGCCGGTATCTATTTTAGCTTGATTTGATATTTTTTGGATTGGTTCATCGATTGCTTGCATTTTCTTTCCACTATTAATTCTAATTGAGCAGAAATTATCCAATATTCAGACCAGAAAATATTTGTAAAATTAAAGGCTGTTTTTGAATATTCATATTTGTTAGTACACAACAATTGAGAATTGCTCTCAATAATGAAAAAGAAATGTCAATTCAATGATAATTGTCGATAGGTGCAGTCTTATTTAAAGTCAAGTATTTAGTGGGTTGCTTAAAGCTAATTTAACAAGCGAGTTAACAATAGCTTATCCTCAAATATGAATTTTTTATCAATTTTCCTTTGCAAACCTGTTCCTCAACTCAACGGGATTTCTTCTTTTACTTTTCATTTTCAGATTAAGCATTTCAACAAACACCGAGAATGCCATTGCAAAATAGATATAGCCTTTTGGGATGTGTTGTTCAAGTCCTTCTGCAATTAATGAAACACCTATTAATAATAGAAAAGCAAGTGCAAGCATTTTAACAGTTGGATGTTTCTCTACAAAATCGCTTATTCCTTTCGCTGAAACCATCATTACTCCGACAGCTATCACAACTGCAAGAATCATTATCATGATATTGTTAGCCATTCCGACAGCCGTAATGACTGAGTCGAGTGAAAATACAATATCCAGCAGTATTATTTGCGTGATTACACTTGCAAAAGATTTCGCAACCTTTGCAGACCTGTGACCTTCTTCTCCTTCCAGCTTGTCGTGAATTTCAAATGTGCTTTTTGCGATCAGGAATAATCCGCCGCCAATTAATATCAAATCTCTTCCACTGATTTCCTGACTCATAACCGTAAAGAGAGGCAGTGTTAATTTCATTATCCAAACGATTGAGAAAAGCAGTAGAATTCTTGTGATCATCGCAAGTGCCAGACCTGTCAGTCTTGCCTTACTCTGCTGTTCTTTCGGCAGTTTGCCTGACAGTATTGAAATAAAAATTATATTATCGATGCCGAGAACGATTTCCAGAACTGTTAAAGTTAACAGTGCAATCAATGACTCAGGTTGTGTAATCCATTCCAAGGTTGTATTCCGTTTTTGTTAATTATGCTTTTTAGAAAAATAATAAACATATTTCAAATTAAATCCGAGAATTGGCCTTTCACGATTTTTTTAAGATCATCTGGCTTAATCATGATCTGCATCCCTCTGATGCCAGCACTAATTGAGATCTCTTCAAATAGCTGTGCCGTCTCATCAATGAAAGTTGGATAATACTTTTTCATACCAATTGGTGAACAACCGCCTTTTATGTAACCGGTTAGCGGAAGTAATTCTTTTTCTTTTATCATTTCGATTTTTTTATCACCGCATGCAACGGCAGCTTTTTTCAGATTTAATTCTTCTGTTACAGGAATGCAGAAAACATTAATCCCGGTTTTCTCTCCTCTTGTCACGAGAGTTTTAAAAACTTTTTCCGGTTCAACTCCAATTTTATTTGCAACGGTAATTCCGCTTAAATCACTTTCATCAACATCGTAAGCCAAAGTTGAATGTGGAATGCTGCCGGATTCGAGCAATCGGACTGCGTTAGTTTTTTGAGATTTCAATTTTTACTTAAGGATTTAATTTCTTCGTAGGTGAGTTCTAATGATTCGGCCGATAAAAGAAATTTTGTATAAATTTTTTGCGGATTATTGAAAACTTCTTTTGTAATTCCGCTCTCTACAATTTCACCATCCTTTATGATGATAACTCTGTTTGCAAGATTTCTGAGAATTCTTAAATCGTGACTGATACAGATCATAGTTAGATCAAATTCTTTATTCAGATATTTAAAAAGTTTAACAAGATTTAGCTGCGACTCAACATCCTGCGCAGAAAATGGTTCATCAAGAATAAGTAAAACAGGCTTTACTGCAAGCAATCTGGCTAAGGCTGCTCTTTGCTGTTCACCACCGCTAAGTTCCATTCCTCTTCGTTCATACAATCCTTTTGAGAATCCTACAGAACTAAGAACTTTTTCTCGTTCGATTTGCAGATTACTCTTATCAATTCCGGAAATGATTAAAGCTTCGTCGATTACATTCTGGATTTTCCTAAAAGGATTTAACACCTCGCCATGATTTTGAAACAGAATTTGAATCGGACTGCTTTTTCTTTTCACTGATTCTGAATTTAAAGTAACTTTTCCATTGTCAGGTTTGATTAGTCTAGCAATAACTTTTGCAAGAGTTGATTTTCCTCCACCGGATTCGCCACATATTCCCAAAATTTCTCCGACTTCAACTTCAAAAGAAACATTTTGAAGAATATCGAACTGTTTCTTCGATTCCTCTTTTACAGTCACGGAGTAAGAAATATTTTCAACTTTAAGCAGAGACATTGTCCAACTCTTTGAATGATTCAATAAAGTTTTTTACTTTTTCATCCGGTGAGTTCATCAATTCAGACGGAGTAAAAAATTTTGAGAGATTACCTTCGGATAAATATGCAATAAAATCAGATGACTTAATTGCAAAGTTAATATCCTGAGTAACTACCAAAACGGATTTATCATTATCACGAACAAAGTTTTTCAATTTTAACAAGATAAGATTCATAACAGCATAATCTACCCCTGATGTCGGTTCATCGAGAATCAGAAGATCGGGATTTGCGAGAAGGGCAAGAACAATCAAAAGTCTTTGTGCCATTCCGCCGCTCAGTTCATAAGGGTAAAGCGCGGATAATTTTTTATATGAAGGCAGTGAAAAATATATCAGCAGCTCTTCGATTTTGAGAGGACTTACATTTGTAAGCTCAAAGTAATATTTGATTTTCTTCAACGGATCGAGACTGTTCGCCGCATCCTGAAAAACGTAACGGATTTTATTCTTTCTAATTTCCCTTAAACTCTCTTCTGTTGTCTCCAGTAAATTTGTTGTACCAAATAAAACATTGCCATTAATTTCATAAAGATTATCCGGCAGGAGAGAAGTTAGAGATTTAATGAGGGTTGATTTGCCGGAGCCATTCTTACCGAGGATAGAATAGATTTCACCTTTGGTAATATCAAACTTTATGTTCTTTAGGACAAGTTGATTTTTATCTTCAACACGAAGTACCACAGAGTCAATGTCTGCACTTAACATTAGCTGCAAATGTTTGTTTTTCTTTTACTCAACAAAATAATAAATTGACAGGAGAAATTACTATTAGTAATACACAATCCATTAAATGAACAATAAAACTTTAAATCTGCTTCTTTCCTTAATATTCTTCCTGTTAATATCGTGCAGTTCAGATCATTCCACAAATGATAACCGGATTGTAATTGGAATTTCTTCGGATGTTCAGTCTTTTAATTCTTTGTTTGCATTCAGTTATGAAGAAACTGTTATTGCTGACCTGCTATATCCGGGCTTGTCGGATTTTCAGTGGAATGCCGACCGTGGTGAATTAGAGACTCATCCGATGATAGCAAAAAGCTGGCAATGGTCAGTAGACTCTTCTTCAATAAAATTTATTTTAAGAGATGATGTTAAATGGAGCGATGGGAAGAAACTCACTTCTGAAGACATAGTTTTTTCTTATGATATCTATTCGGATCCGAATGTTCAAAGCCGCTTTATGGGGACGTTTGATCAGTTTTTTTTAGAGGAAGATGGTCACATTGATGTTCAGAAATCATTTAAAATAATTTCTGAATATGAATTGGAATTTCTTTTCCCTCTTGGATCAACTCCGGATTTATTTGAAATAGTTGTTCCCATTATTCCGAAACACATTTTTGAGAATATCGGACGAGACGAAATCGGAACTCACGAAAGTAGTTTTAACCCGGTTTCATGCGGAGCTTTCAAATTGAAAGATTGGGAAAGGAATCAGACAATAAAACTCGAAGCTGACAGTAATTCTTTCTTGTTTCAACAAGGTCAGATATCAGAGCTTGTGTTCAAAATTATTCCTGATTACACCTCGAGAATATTACAATTAAAAAAGGGAGATATTGATTTAGCAGAACAAATCAAAGTTGAAGATATCCCGGGGCTTTCTGTTCTCGAAAATCTTTCCGTTAAAAATATTGTCGGTCGGGAATATGATTACATCGGCTGGAACAACATAGATGTTAATAAATTCGAAAAAGGAATGTTGAAACCGAATAAACTTTTTGGAAGCAGGAACATCCGCAAAGCTCTTTCTATGGCAGTTAACAGGAAAGAAATTCTGGATGAATATCTACTGGGTCAGGGAATGCTCGCTGCAACTCCGGTCTCTCCGATATTTAAATCCTCGTTTAATGCAGATGTAAAACCATATGATTATAATCCCGAAGAAGCAAAACGACTTTTAGCGGCTGAAGGATGGAAGGATGGAAACAAAAACGGAATACTTGAAAAAGGTAATACTGAATTTAAATTTACACTTTATTACCCGGTTGGAAATCCATTGCGTGAATATGCAGCAGTCATTATTAAAAATAATTTGAAAGCTGTTGGAATTGAATTGACCACCGAAAAAATGGAACTTGGAGCTTTCATAGATAATCTTTATGAAAAAAAATTGGACGCATGGATAGCTGGTTTTGGCGTTCCCATTCCTCTTGATTTAAAACCTTACTGGTATTCTGATCCAAACACCGGCTTTCTGAATTTTTCAAGTTATAATAATGATGAAGTTGATAATATTCTGGATCAGTTGGAAACAGACATCACCGATGAAATAAAAAATGAAAAGTTTAAAAAGTTCCAGGAAATAATTCACTATGATGAGCCTGTTACTTTTCTTTACTGGACACCTAACATTATCGTTTACAATAAAAAAATTACGAACCTGAAAATCACTCCATATGGGGTATTGGTTCACTGCTGGGAATGGAAGATTAACTAACTTGCATCTATGAAATCAGGAATCTTGAAGACAATTTTGCTTCGTTTCTTTTCCTCACTATTGACACTTTTTCTGCTTATAAGTTTTCTATTTGTATTAATCAGATTATCACCGGGCAATCCAACCGATAAATATATCTCGGCTAAACTCGGGAGTGAATTATCAGATAAAATTTTCGAAAAATTCTCACTTAATCAGCCGATTGCGGATCAATACTTTGCATTTGTTACAAATGTATTCAAGGGTGATTTAGGGATTTCTTATAATTACAGGCAGCCAGTCTTCGAAATCATTTGGGAGTATTTTTCATTTACACTTGTGTTTGCAATTACAAGTATTATCCTGCAGATAGGGATGAGTATCTGGCTTTCTGTGTGGGTTATAAAATGGCGGAGTAAGCTGCTCGACAATTTCATTTCCAACTCAGCAATTCTTGTTTATTCGATCCCGGCTTTTGTTTTAGGTGTTGCATTAATTTACATTTTTTCAGTTGAATGGAATTTGTTTCCTATTTCCGGTTTGCATTCACTTGACTTTGAAAACTTTTCTTTCTTTGGAAAGGTGATTGACACATTACATCATCTGTTTTTACCATTGATTACTCTTACAGCTGCCGGCGTTGCTATGTTCTATAAGTATACAAAGGACAGCATGGATGAAGTACTCAGTCAGACATTCATAACTAATCTTGTTTCCTCTGGACTGGAAAGCAACTCAATCTTAAAGAAACACGTTATCCCGAATTCATTGAGGCCAATAATCTCGGTTGCGGGTGTAGAATTGGGAATACTTCTTGGAGGGACATTAATAACAGAAGTAATATTCAGTCTCCCTGGTATGGGAAGATTGACAATCGATTCAATTCTTTCCAGAGATTATCCATTAGTAATTGGCTGTGTATTTACTGCAGGTGCTGTGATGATTATTGCAAATTTTCTAGCGGATATTTTTAAACTGAAGCTCGACAAAAGATTGCTTAAAGGAATTCTCAATTGAAATTAAATCTGAAAATATTTCACTGGATAATTTTTCTTTGGCTTTTGTTAGTAATCTTTCGCTTTGAATTGATACTCGATTATTACTCACTTTTATTTGGTTACTCAACATTACTTTTTTCTGATTTTTCATCCGCTCTTACGATCTTAACTTATCGATTTACTGATGCGATGTTATCTTCTGTAGTATTGATTTTACTATTTGTCCTTACTTTAATTTATAAAAATAAGTTATCATTTCTTCAGCAAAGGATAAATTTATCGTTTGCATTTCTGATTCTACTTTGCTTTGTTTTCATTTTTGCCCCCATAATCGCAGACGAAAATCCGGAATACTCTGGGAAGCTTTCAGTTGCGAAGCTTCTGCCGCCTATAAGCTCGTTGAAACAATTAGAATTAAGAAGCAGTGAATCATTAATCGGAGCGGAAAAGTTCGTTTCAGAATCTGAAAAAATAATTAAACCATCATACAACGATAAAATTATTCTCGCCGACAGCGTAAATCAGACAAATAAAGTAACGTATTTTCAGAAAAATATTTTTAATGAAATAGAAATAGAAAAGCTGGCTATGATAAATGATAAGATCGATGTGAAAGAAAAAATTTTATCTGCTCGGCACTGATGAATTCGGGAGAGATTTATTTTCTCGCCTGATATACGGAACAAGGATTTCAATTTCAGTTGGTTTAGGAGCAGTGATATTATCATTTATTATTGGGATTATTCTGGGGTTCATTGCGGGTTACCGCGGTGGTTTTTTAGATACAGCGTTAAATCGCTTTGCTGAGGTCTTTTTATCATTTCCAATTATATATCTTATTGTTTTAATACTGGCTTTATTCGGCAGTTCGGTGTTTTCAGTAATTGTAGTGCTTGGAATTTCCGGCTGGATGAGCTTATTTAAAATTGTTAAAAGCGAAGTTCTTTCCATCAAGCAAAAAGATTTTTTCTATACTGCAGAACTGATCGGTTTACACAAGATTCACCTTCTCTTCAGAGAGATATTCCCCGCAGTTATTATTCCCATTATAGTTAACATGGTTTTTTTATTCAGCAATGTTATTCTTGCAGAAGCGGCTTTAAGTTATCTCGGGCTTGGAACCGGGAATGAATATCCTTCGTGGGGATCGATGATAAGTTCAGGTCAGGAATATATCACTAAAGCATGGTGGCTGATAACATTTCCAGGACTAGCTTTGATACTTACTTTGTTCACGTTTAATTCTTCAGGAAGAAAGCTTGGTAAAAAATTAAATCCAAGAATGAAATAATGATAAATACTCGGTATGAAATATTAAAAAAACTAGGAGAGGGAAGAAGCAAAGTTTTTCTCTGCCGTGATATAGAATTTCCTGAAAAAGAATATGCAATAAAAATTCTTCCGGCAGATGTTCATAAAAGAGAACTCGATACTTTTGTAAAAGAATACTTTACACTTCAAAGACTTGAGCATTCGAATATAATTGAGGCCTATGAGCTGGGCACAGTACTTCATTTCGATGGTGAAGAAGAAATTGAAATCGGTTCGACTTTTATGACTTTGGAGTATTTTGAAGGTGAAGTTCTTCAATCTTCTAATAGTATCCGCGACGATAAAATTTTAAGGGAAATTACAAGACAGATTTGTGCGGCACTTTATTATCTGCATCAATCGAAATATATCTATTACGATTTAAAGTCCGAAAATATTTTAATCTCATTCAGGAATGGACAGCCAGTAATTAAATTAATTGATCTGGGACTTGCTGAGTATTCACCATCTCCGTCAGATTATGAAATTAAAGGAACTGCTTATTACATTGCACCCGAGCTGTTAAAGAAAGAAAACCACAATCACTCCGTTGATTTTTATTCACTTGGAATTCTTCTCTACCAGGTTGTTTATAATCATTTTCCATTTAAAGCTAAAACAGAACTTGATATTTATAAGTCAGCCATTGAAAGTTCATTTGAATATCCCGCCTCGGATATTTTCTCAAAAGAAATAATAGATATTTTAAAAAGGCTTCTGGAAAAAGATACTGATAAAAGGTATTCTTCAGCTTTGGCGATAATTAAAGATCTTGGTTTTCAGATTGACCTTGCACTTACAAAGGAGTTTCTACCGGCGAAAGTATATTCCTCCCGCGAATCTACCCTGGAAGCTTTATTTCAATTTCTTGATAATACAGATAGCAGTGAAGTTTACACTATCAAGGGATTTGATGGTGTTGGTAAATCTTCGCTGCTTCATAAAATACTCGAGCAACGAAATGAAGCAGTGATTATTTCAGAAGTGCGGGGAAAAACATCTGAAGAATTAATAAGATTTATAATCCGGCAGATGATCTTCTCAAAAGCTGTGTATCCCAATCTCAATGCAGAGAATCAGCAAATGATTCTTAGATTTCTTTCTGATGGAAAGAAAAAAGAGATAGATGAATTGAAGCAAATCACAGCAGCTGTTGCTTCACAATGTACCATTATTCTTTTGATTGATGATTTTAATCTATATGATCAGTTAACAAGTAATTTCCTTCTCGAAGTAATTCCTTTGCTGCAAGTGAATAATTCCAAAGTCATTGTGAATGAATCTCAGGGGCATGAGTTATTATCATCAAGTTTAAATAATGTTAAAGAAGTTACTCTTGGTCCATTTACTAATAGCGAAATGTTTCAATTCCTGGAAGAAAGTTATTCAAAGGAAGTACCTATAGCAGAGCTAAAAGAATTGATCATAACAAACGCTGATTTGATCCCAGGAAATATCAAGGCTTTCATTAAAGATTTAATTCTGTTTGGGATAATGCATTTTTCCGCAAGCGGTGTCAGTTTTACTAAAGATGAAAACAAGATTTCCGCTCTAACCGAAGCGCATTTCAGCATTTATGATTTAAGGTTAGCCAACCTGTCTGAAAAGGAATTTTCAACTGTAAAAATCATTTCGGCATTGGAAATTTTTATCGATTTACAATTACTATCTTTATTAGTAGATATCTCAAAAGCAGAAGCAGAAGGTATTGCTTCGAGTCTTCAACTGAATAATATTGTCCAGAAGTTCAGTTCCGGCCAAACTTTGATTTTTACTTCTGAGGCGATAAAGAAATACATATATGCTTCTGTTGATAATAAAAAAGATTTTCACCTGCACATAGCTAAAAAGTTTTCCGCCAAAGTTCCTTCAATATACAGAGTTGAAGAAGCCAGACAGTATGAGCTTGCCGGCGATTATAATAAAAGCTGCAATCTCTCACTGGAAGAAATTAATGAAGCGGAAAAACGTTCTGCATTTTCATATATGAAAAAATTGCTGCTCCACTTGATTCAACTTCCACTGAAGAAGACAACACTCGATGCATTAAAGATAAAACTTAGCGAAGTTTATTTTAAGCTTGGTGATGTTCAATCATCGTTAAATACTATTAAGGAATTAAAAAGTACAATAGCAGAAAATAAGATTGATAAAAAAATATCATCAATTGAAGGAAGTGCACTCATTGCCTCGGGTGAATATGAAACTGGCAAAAAGGTTATCTCCGACCTTCTTGGGAAAATAAGTGATACGGCAGAAATACATGCATTAAAAGTAGAATTAGCTTACGCCGATTTTGAATTAAAATTATATGACAAAGCGCAACAGCAATGTGATCTTTTATTAAATGATAAATCACTTTCACCTGAACTAGCGGGTCGTTGTTATAATTTGAAGGGAATGATTGATATTTATCAGAGTAATAACCTTAATTCAGCATTAGAAAATTTTCAAACGGCACGAAGTAAATTTTTTGAAGCGGGTCAGTCTTCCCGGGTGGCTGGTGCCGAAGTAAATATAGGTAATGTATATTCTATGCAAAAAGAATATGACAAAGCGGAATTTCATTGGAAAAGTGCTTCTGAAATAAATCAATCTATTGGCAGTCTTGAGCAAGAAGGAATTTTGCTTCAAAGTATGGGCGTTTTTTATTACGACAGGATAAGATATGAATCAGCTATCCACGCATATAAGAAAGCAGATATAATTTTTCTTAATTTGGGGAAGGACTTGAGACGAGCTCAAATACTCTGGAATCTTGGAGAAGTTTATCTTTCATTGTGCGAATATCAAAAGGTAATTGAATCAATTGATGAAGCCCGAAAACTCTTTGAAAAATTAGAGAATAAAGAGGAAATGCTTGACCTCACCTTTTTATTGGGCAGAATGTATTATAAAATCGGTTTCAATGATAAACTGATAGAAACATATAACGAATTCATCTCATATTTTTCGTTATTAAATCAGCCGGATAATTATCAAATTTTAAAAGAATTTTTTGAGCAATGGATTGCATTCATTGGAACCGGTATAATTTTACCGGATAAAATGGAGTATCTGCGTCAAAAATTTTTGTCGCGGGAAGATATTAAGAATTATTTGGAATGTGTTTTTCTCACAACAAAATTTCACATACACCATAGGCAATTTAAAGAAGCGCTCATTGAACTTAAAAGAACCAAACTTATGGAATTATGCTCACAAAATTCTATATTGGAGGCTGAGAGGGAATATTTTTTAGGAATTATTTCGAAAAATTTTAGATCAGAAAAATTATTACCACCGATGGTGTATTTTGAAAAATCTTATGAACTAATTAAGAATGATAATATTATTGAATTAACCTGGCAAGTACTTTATGAAATTTCCGAGCTGTATATTGATCGCGGAAATCTTAATAAAGCCAAACAATTTATTACATATACAAGAGAATTAATATATTTTATTGGAGAACGTATACATTCACCCAGAGTACGTGCGGCATATTTAAGACAACAGGATAGATTGAACACATTGAAAAAATTAGAAAGTTTTTATCCGCAGAGTTAATTTATGTACGAAGGTCACTTTAACATAAAAGTCTTTTCGGATTCCGCTGATCTCATTTCTGTGACATCTGCATTAAAACAATTGGAGCTGAAGGGCTTCTCACTAAATATCAGCTTTCCAACAGAAATTGAAATTGAGAATAACGAGATAATAATTTTAAAACTAGAATCCTTAGACTCTTCAATCTATAAGGACATACAGCGGTTCAAAAAAGCGAAGACCAACAAGATAGTCGTTGTGATAAATAACTCAGATGCATTACTAGTTACATCATTATTAAAACAAGGTTTTTATGATATCTTTGTCTTTCCCTACGAAGTATTAAAATTCACATCATTTCTTGCGGAAGTTTTTTCGAACAAATCCTATATAACAGAGTCTGGTCACTTGGGAACTTTCGGTGTTAGCAGGCACGGAATTAAATCTATTCTGGGCAGCTCAGAAAAATTATTAAGAGCAGTTGAACTTGCAAGCAAAGTATCTGAAAAAAGTAACTCAAATGTTCTTATACTTGGTGAAACCGGTACAGGAAAAGGATTATTTGCCAGAGCAATTCACAATAGCGGACCTGCAAATCAATTTCCTTTTATTGATATCGTGTGTACAGCAATACCTGAAAATCTTCTTGAATCAGAATTGTTTGGTTATGAAGCGGGCGCTTTTACGGATGCAAGAACAAGAAAAGTTGGTTTGTTTGAACTTGCGGAAAGAGGAACACTTTTTCTTGATGAAATTGGGGATCTAAGCTTTAATATTCAGACTAAACTTTTAAGAGCTGTTGAGAAAAAAGTAATAAAACGATTAGGTGGTGTAGTAGATATACCGGTGAACGCGAGAATAATTTCAGCGACAAATCGGGATCTGGAATTCATGGTTGAAAAAAATTTATTTCGAAGAGACTTATTCCACAGGTTAAATGTAGTCTCGATTGAAATACCTCCGTTAAGGGAGCGCGGAGAGGATATTATTCATTTAGCAAATCATTTCATCGAAGAATTTAATCAGCAATTTGATAAGTCGGTCAAAAAATTAGATAAAGATTTACAGCATTTGTTGATGGGTTATTCCTGGCCCGGAAATGTTCGGGAATTAAGGAATGCTATTGAGAGAGCTGTACTTCTGTGTGATGATCGGAAATTACAGATTAAAGATTTTAGTAATCTGATAGATAATTTTAATTCAAAAGCATTAGAAGAATCCAAGCAAGAAGATATACCATACAATATTGTGAGGCTGGATGTAAATTATGGAATTACTTCACTAAGAAATGTGGATAAAGAATATGCTAAAAAAGTGCTCGCTAAAATGGGTGGAAATAAAACCCAAACCGCCAAGCTGCTAGGCATTTCCAGACCTAAGTTGGATATATTATTAAAGGTATAGAATTACGAAGTGAGTATACTCTTCGATAGGTTGGATCGCCGACATTTTTGAATTTTTGTTATTTGATTGACTGATGTTTTTCGTAATAATTTTTTACATAAAGTAGTATATCAGTGATTTTTCAGGTAATTATTACCTGATTTTCATGTTTGACTCACCTTAAAACAAAAAACATCAATTTTTCGCATGGCACAAGCATTGGCTTTGCAAATTGGGCTGCAAAGCGCAGTTTCAGGGTGAAGTGTATGTCAAACTACTAGTAGTGTGTCATATTTAACAAGTGGTACTATGCGAACTATATTATCCATAGCCCTTATTTGGGGACTATTCATATCCGGATTCGCTCAGGTTGCTGACAATGTCCAGGAGGCGACCAGATATCGTGTTAATCAGGATAATATGTCTACCGTTACCGGTAACCACTATATTCAATCATCAGAAATTACTCAGACCGAGTTAAAGTTCCTTGATAGAAGATCAAGCTCACAACTTGACGAACTCGGTGGAAAGTACGGCTGGGTAAGATCAGGTTCACAACTTGATGAACTCGGTGGAAAGTACGGCTGGGTAAGATCAGGTTCACAACTTGATGAACTCGGTGGAAAGTACGGCTGGGTAAGATCAGGTTCACAACTTGACGAACTCGGTGGAAAGTACGGCTGGGTAAGATCAGGTTCACAGCTTGACGAACTCGGTGGAAAGCAGGCTGGGTAAGATCAGCTTCACAACTTGACGAACTCGGTGCGAAATACGGCTGGGTAAGATCAGGTTCACAGCTTGATGAACTCGGTGCGAAATACGGCTGGGTAAGATCAGGTTCACAACTTGACGAACTCGGTGGAAAGTACGGCTGGGTAAGATCAGGTTCACAGCTTGACGAACTCGGTGGAAAGTACGGCTGGGTAAGATCAGGTTCACAGCTTGACGAACTCGGTGGAAAAATGGCTGGGTAAGATCAGGTTCACAACTTGATGAACTCGGTGAAGATGGGCTGGGTAAGATCAGGTTCACAGCTTGACGAACTCGGTGGAAAGTACGGCTGGGTAAGATCAGGTTCACAACTTGACGAACTCGGTGGAAAGTACGGCTGGGTAAGATCAGGTTCACAACTTGACGAACTCGGTGGAAAGTACGGCTGGGTAAGATCAGGTTCACAACTTGACGAACTCGGTGGCAAGTACGGCTGGGTAAGGTAGAATGAATTAGTTCTCCAAAGTATACTTTGTTAAGCCTTCAATCTTTATTGAAGGCTTTTTTATTATTTGCAGTAAGTTGTTATTTTTCAATAGCAATTTGCAATTCATCGTCAGTGTAAAATTTTTGTTAATTGAATAGTCATTTTTGCGCAGCACAAAAAGAATCACCTGCTTACTTGTAATATGTTAAGAATATCTCTCCTGTTTTTTTTAATAACAACCTTAATTATTCCGCAGGAATTATCCAGAATTAATTTAATTGAAAATGAAATTAGTAATGCTATCCCATCATACAATCATCAAGGAATAATATATGTCTCTTTAGAACATTTTGCTGAAGGGTTAAATCTATTAGAAGAGTTGTCTGTGTCAGACAATGTAATCGAAATTAACCTGGAAGATTTTCTTCTGAGGTTTACAAGTAAAAATCCCTATGTAGTTGTTGTATCGAAATCCAACGGTAAATCAACCATTCACCAGTATCCAACCTCTACACATTTTGTAGATAATTTAATATTTGTCCCGTTGAATGAAACAATAGACATTTTCAATAAATATTATTCAAAATCGCTTGCAATAATCAGTCCTGGTAAAGTAATGGTTCTTGATAAAGAACAGAATGAAGTTGTCGATATACACGATATATCACTTAATCATACAACTAAGGGAACATACCTATCAGTTAAAGGAAATCTTCAAGTTCATCCATTTGTTAAAGCGAGTGATTCCACAAGTCTTAACATTTTGATTAAAAATTCATCCACCTTTGGAAAAAACTTTGAGAATCTGGTGCCTGTCGGGCTAGTAAAAAATATCGGTGTGTTTAATTTAGATGGGAATGTTGAAATAAGAATAATGAAAAAAAAGTTGAATGTTGCGAACGAGTATTTTAATTCTGATAAAGGAAATGAATTGGTTGTGCATCTATTTGAAAGAGAAGAATCACAGTGGCTTGAAAAGGAAAGCGAACATTTTATTGTAATCTATCGCGATTATCATTCACATCTGGTCAATCATGTTTTAAAAAGTGCAGAAAAGGCCTTTAAACCACTATCAGAGTTATTCAACTACATTCCCAAGGATAAAATAATAATCAATACATATGATGTCAGTGACTATGGATTTGCAGCAACTAGTACCACTCCTCAGAATTTTATCAGACTAGAAATTGAACCAATGGAACCAGGGTACGAAGTTGTGCCTTACAATGAGCGAATCCAATGGCTGATAAGTCATGAGCTCGTTCACGTAATTGTCAACGATGCTGAAATTGGATTTGAAAAGTTTTGCAGATCGGTTTTTGGAAAAGTTCCGCCGGAAAAGACACAACCTCTTTCAGTTTTGTATGGACTTCTTACAAATTATAACAGATATTCACCAAGATGGCATCAGGAGTCAATTGCCGTATACTTCGAAACATGGTTAAGTGGTGGTTACGGCCGTGTACTTGGCAGCTTCGATGAAATGTATTTCAGAAGTATGGTTCTGGAAAAAAATCAAATGCCTTCTCAGTTGGATCTTGAGACTTTATTAAGCCATAATTCAATTCTGTTAGAAAACATCCATTACATTTATGGAGGAAGGTTTATAGCTTATTTATCTTTTGTATATGGAAATGATAAAGTGATTGATTGGTTCAGAACTAAGCCGGGAGATACTTATAGTGGCTTCGAAGGCAGATTTAATAAAATATTCAAGAAGGACTTTGATCAGGAATGGAAAGACTTTCTTAAATATGAATCAAAATTTCAAGAGGATAATATCAAAATACTCAAGCAAGCCGAACTGACAAATTTAAAAACTCTTAATCCCATAAATTTTGGCTGGGTTTCACGTCCTTGTTATGATAGTCCAACTGGATCGGTATATTTTGTGTATCACAGATCTCATGAACTAAATTCATTACAGTCTTTAAAACTATCGTCGGGAGTATCAACCAAACTTAGCTCCATTGCCACACCAAGTATGATACAGGTTTCATCAATTGCACTCGATGAAGTAAATGGTTTATTATTTTATACTACAAACAATAATCAGCTATTCAGGGATATTTGGGCTTATCATCTGGAAACAGGCGACGAGAAGTTACTTTTTGAAGATGCAAGAATCGGTGATCTTGCTGTATCACCGGTTACGCATGACTTATGGGGAATACAACATGAATCCGGGTTCGCTACTCTGGTTTATTCTAAATATCCGTACAAAGAGATAAAAAGATTAATCACGCTCGAACTCGGCGAAGAAATATTCAATCTTTCTATTGAAGACAGAGGTAAGAAGTTAGCAGCAACATTGAAGAAGCCATCAGGTCAGCAGTCAATAATAGTTTTTGATGCTTCGAGCATAATTTCAGATTCTTTACTCAATTATGATATTATTTCCAGCAGCGGTTCTCCCGAGAATCCATCTTGGAGCAGGGACGGAAAGAATTTGTACTGGAATGCTTATACAAATGGTGTATCAAACATTTATCGTTATGACTTTACCGACAATACAGTAAAGGCGATTTCGCATTGCATCACAGGATTATTTAAGCCGATAGAAATTTCTCCGGATTCAGTTTTTGCGTTTGAATATACAACTGATGGATTTGTTCCCGTAGTTTTTGAAAATAAACCTGCTAAGTACTTACCTGCGATCAATTATTTTGGACAAAAGGTAATAGAGGTTAATCCAGATTTGGAAAGCCTGAATTTAAGCTCTGACACAACAACGATTAATCCAATGGATTTTTCTGCTGAATCGAGTTTTAATGGATTAGAAAATTTACATATCCATTCAATTATTCCGGTAGTGAGCGGATTTCAGAACCAGGTTGTTTTTGGTTTGTTCACCAGAATTTCTGATCCTCTTTTAATTCATGATTTTTATATGGAAGCAGGTGTTTCGCCTCTCAATGAAACTCCAAGTGAACCTCTCTGGCATCTAAGATTCAAGTACGATTATAAACAACTTTTTTTCATAGATGTTCTTTACAACGGAGCTGATTTTTTTGATCTTTTTAATGAAAGAAAAAGGGGCACCTTCGGAACTCAATTCAAACTTGGGCATACTTACTTCTGGAAGTACGATAATCCGACAAAGATTAAGCAAGCTACTACTTTAACATTTTATCGTGATGTTAAATTTATAAACGATAACCTTATACCAGTCACGCAGCCAGATTTTGCGGTTCTTGCGACAAACCTGAACTACAAAAATCTCAGAAAAACAATCGGAAGTTCCGATTTTGAATATGGAAACGAATTTAACTGGACAATTGGTGTATACGGTACAAATTTTGACCAACCTGAAGTTGGATTTAATACTTACATTGAATTGAGTGATTTCTCTACGTGGTTGTGGAATCATAACGTTTTACACGTAAAAATTGCAGGTGGTTATAACAAGGAAAATGAAAATTTAGTCCAAAGTTTGTTCTATGTTGGCGGTTTTGGAAACAGACCTGTTGACAATGACGAAGTCAAGCAGTTCAGGAGAATTTTCAGGTTTCCGGGGCTTCCAATTTACAGCCTTGTCACCAGTAAGTTCGGCAAGTTAATGCTTGAAAATGCGTTTCCGCCGATAAGAACTTCAGGATGGTTATTGCTGGAGCAATTTGTAAATCATTTTGATTTCTCTGTGTATTCTCAAGGCCTGGTTACTGAATCAAACTTTGGGAATTATATGGTTGATCTGGGAGCCCAGATGGATATCAAACTAAAGCACTGGTATAATCTGGAATCGACATTTTCTGCAGGTGTAGCAAAAGCATGGTCCTGGGATGGTTATCATGATTGGGAGTGGTTTCTCTCAATTAAATTATTAAAAGATTAATAATCTCTTTTTATTTTGATGAAATTTTCAGACTTCAAAAAAAATATCGACGACAGGATTAAAACTGCAATTGATGAGGATGAATCTTCCGAGAGGTTAAGGAATCTTGAAGTAATTCTGAATATAGTTAATACTATAAACAGATCTCTTATACTTGAAGATGTACTTCAGCTGGTGCTCAAGAATGCAATCAAGCTTACTAATTCAGAGAGAGGATTTATTGTACTCCAAAGTATGAGCGGCGAACTTGAGTACAAGTTGGGATTGAACGATCATGATGAAAATCTTCCAAAGCAATTATTTGAAGTCAGTAATACAGTAGTAGAAGATGTTTTTCATAACGGACAGTCGGCTTTTATCGAAGGAGCTCAAAGTGATGCAAAGTACGATCCTTCAAGAAGTATTCTCAAACTTGACTTACAAACTATTCTTTGTTCTCCTCTGATTACTGACGGAAAAAAAATCGGTGTAATTTATGTCGACAGTAAACATCTTCACAAAATAAAAGTGAGAGAAATAACCGGGACGTTTGAAATTCTTGCCGGACAAGCGGCTACTGCAATAAGAAATGCTCAGCTATATGATGGACAGGTGAACGCATATAATGCTCTGCAGGAAGCGAATGCTCAACTTATTCAGGCTGAGAGAAGAGTTCTTAAAGCCGGGATTGATGCTGAAATCGGACAGGCATTGCAGGGTTTAGTTCACCTTGCACTTCTTGAAACAGAAAGCCTTCTAAGAACAATTGAAAAATCTCAAAATGAATTTGAAATCAACAGTAATCTTGATGATCTGCTTTTTGATAGGTTGAAATTAAAATCGAAGGTAGCTGCCGATAGTATCCGCAACATTCAGAAATACGCACAGGTCCTGCTCGAAACATCAGTAACAGATCTAAATAAAGAAAACAATGATTTAAACAGAACCATTCAATCAGTAATCAAATATCTCTCACCATTAAAAAAGTTCAATGCAGTTACATTCAAAACCGAACTAAATCCACTTCCGCTTTGCAATTTTGATCCTGAGCAAATCCAGCATCTTTTGGTACACCTGATCACTAATGCAGTCGATGTAAACAGAAATGCGACTATAATAATCCGTTCATTTGCAAAGGATAATCACAACTGTGTTGAAGTTCAGGACGATGGGCCCGGCTTTCCGGAAAAAATAAAATCAAATCCTTCAACAGTTTTTAATTTATCAAACGGAGGCTACGGTCTGTTCCTTTGTAAGAATATAATTGATAAGCATAGAGGAGAGATTAAAATACTTAACAGCGATAAAGGGGCACTCATTCATTTTTCACTTCCGGTTAATTAATCTTGCAGTCGAATAGCAGTAAATATTTTGAACTGTATTACGATGCTTTACCTTTTCCCGTAGAAGTATTCGATGAAAACGGTTTTGTTATCTATATTAACAAAGCATTCTCAAAGAGATGGGGCTATACGATCAACGAACTGGATGGATACTCATATGCAACTGACAAAGAACTCCATAAAAGAGAAATCGTCAAAAAAATCAGTAATGTCCGTAAGCAGCAAAAGCCCGCGCAGATTCAAAACTATGTCGATACAAGACTGCTCGGTTCCGACAAAGCGGTTCCTATTTTAAAGACAACAATTTTCCCTCTCAATCTTGATGACAAATCATATATCGTATTTTTCTATGAAGACCAGACAGATGTTCTGTTAGCTGAAGAAGAAGTGCGAAAGGCCAGAGATTCAAGTAAAGAAGCAGACAGGTTGAAGAGTACCTTTTTAAATGTTCTATCACACGAACTTAGAACACCGTTGAATATTATACTTGGGTATTCTACAATCATCAAGGAAAACCTGAAAGAAAAAATTAACAGCGAGGATAAAATTTATCTCGACAATCTTTATACAGGCAGTGAACGGTTATTTAAAAGTATAACCCAGATGCTTGAGTTTGCACAGATTGAAGCCGGCAATTATAAATTAAATCTCGAGACAGTGAACCTTATTCATATAATTAAAAATTGCTTGGAGCCATTTAAAATAAAAGCTGCTGAAAAGAAACTTGATTTTACTATAAAGATCTCTGATGATAATATTTATGTTGAGGTCGATCAGCAATCTGTTGAAGCTGTGATAAATAATCTTACTGACAATGCAATTAAATTCACGCGGCAGGGATATATAGAGGTTGAAGTACAGACATTTGCCGATAGAGAATTAGCCGTTTGTAAAATTAAAGATACAGGAGTGGGAATCTCTACAGAGTATCTTGACCACTTATATAGACCTTTTAGTCAGGAAGAGCTTGATATAGGCAGAAACTTTGAAGGTAATGGCCTTGGATTGGCAATTTCAAAAAGATATATTGAAAAAATGGGCGGCTCACTTATAGTCGACAGTATCAAGGGTGTAGGCAGCACTTTTACTTTTACATTACCACTTGCCAAAGTATCGAGAAAAGAAAAAAGCAAATTGCCTTCAGAGAGAAGTAATGGCGTATCCAAAATTTTGATGCTAGACGATAGTGGTGATTCTTATCCACTAATAAAAGCATTCCTAAAAGATAACTTCGAAGTGAAACTTTTATCCTCCCAGGATTTTAATTCGGGATTGATGAAAGAACAAATATTCAGTGCTATAATTTTTGATGTAGCGATTAATTACTGGAACAGGGGACTTGAGATTGTTCGCAATGTCAGAAAAGATAAAAGCACAAAAGTTCCAATCGTAATATTATCAAGTGAATTTCTGCAGGAAAAAATTCAGCAATTTCGAAAAGCCGGCGCAGATGAATTCCTGGTCAAACCATTTGCAAAAGGCGAGCTTGTCTCTCTTATAAAAAAGATCGCTGTCCACTGATATCCTTCCGAGTTCTCTACAGGATAATTAAATCCATCCTTTACAAAAGTTCTTCCATCTTTACTATTTTTTAATTGTTGTTTAATGAATTTTATATAAATATCACTAACTGCATAAAAGTAAAATGAGTAAACAGATAGCAGAATTAAGGAAGAAAATAAAATCACTCGCAAGTCCCGAAGTGTCAGAAACGATGCAATGGTTTTTTAAAACGGGAGAAGGAGAATATGGTGAGGGTGATATTTTTGCAGGTCTCAAAGTCCCAATTCAGCGGAAAATCGCACGTGAGTTTATAAATTTAGAATTATCCGAACTTAAAATTTTACTTGAATCAAAGATTCATGAAGAAAGACTCATTTCACTTTTCATACTCGTTGATAAATATGAGAAAAGTAGTGACATAGAAAAAGAAAAGATATTTTCATTCTATCTGAAAAACAGAAAGGGGATTAACAATTGGGATCTTGTTGATCTTTCGGCACCCAAAATAATGGGGAAACACCTGTTGAAAAAAGACAGGGGTTTATTATTTAAATTTGCGTTATCCAAAAATCTATGGGAAAAGCGAATTGCGGTCCTATCAACATATGAGTTCATCAGAAATAATGATTTTCAAACCACATTAGAGATTGCCAAATTGCTCGTAGATGATAAACACGATTTAATACACAAAGCAGTCGGTTGGATGCTGAGAGAAATTGGTAAAAGAGATTTGAAAACAGAAGAAAACTTTTTAAAGTTGTACTATAAAAAAATGCCGCGTACAATGCTCAGGTACGCTATAGAGAAGTTTCCGGAATCAAAAAGGAAAAAATATCTTTTGGGAAAAATCTAGAGGGTAAAATGGAAAAAAGAATAAGTATTACAAGCGGTACACCGTGGGAGGATAAAATCGGTTATTCCAGAGCGGTACGAATTGGGAAGCTGATTGAAGTATCAGGTACAGCAGCTATTGACCGCGAGAAAATTATTGCTCCGGGCGATCCTTATCAGCAGACAAAGTTTATCATTCAAAAAATTGAAAAAGCGTTGAACGATGCCGGCGCTTCATTGAATGATGTTGTAAGGACAAGAATTTATGTTACCAATATCAAAGATTGGGATTCTGTTGGCAGGGCACATGGTGAGTTTTTTAAAAACATAAAACCAGTTACAACAATGGTTGAAGTAAAATCCCTGATCGATCCTAATTTTGTTGTGGAAATCGAAGCGACAGCGTACTTAAGCGCTGAATAAATCAGTCAAGGATTTTACCGAACAGAGTGGTGTACATAATTCTGTAAATTTCTGTGTTATCTATTTTTCCTTTCATTAAATCAGAGTTTAGTCCTTCTGCTTTTGCTACGACCGAACCGTAAACATCATCATTAGTTGACCAGGCAACGGCAAACTGAAATTGATTTCCGTTTTTATCTTCAGCAGTTAAAAATGGTTTTGTGCCCGTCCCATTTACTCCATCGAGTGGTGCACCGTTATGAGCGTTTGCAGGTAGTGGCAGATCAAGCCTCATATCTTTCTCGAGGAAGCCATAAATTTCCATTCCGCCGGCTTCACTATCGGCTGCGGTAATAATTAATGTGTTGGGATTTTTTGAATAGAAATTTAATGCAACTCCAATTGCATCATCTGCGCGTTTAATAGCCTCGAAATATCCATTAGCATTATTTGCATTACCAAAGTTATCGGTTCCTTCTTCTTCAATAACAAGAAAGAAATTGCCTTCTTTAGATGATAAAAATTTTATTGCTGCATCCGTCATCTCGGCTAAAGTCGGAGCCTCAGGCTGATAATTTTCTAATCCCGCTTCAATGAGTTCTTCTTCTGATTTATCATTGAATGTGTGACTGCGTGCAAAAAGTCCCAGTATTTTTTTTGTATCATTTGAAATAGAAAATAACTCTTCTCTTGTGTAAATCACTTCGTAACCGAGCTGTTTGGCTAATTCAATAACATTAACTCCGTCTTTTCTTTTGCCGGGTCCGAATTTTCCTTCAACTCCCAATGGTAATAAATTTTCTTCACCACCGGAAAAAATAAGATCAGCACCGGATTCAATTATTTTTTTTGAAATTACATCCTCGTGCGCTCTTGAATCATCACTTGCAACAAAAACACCCGTACCGGGTTCAACAATCTTTCCGCTGTTAATAATACCGATATTAATCCCTTTACTCTTTGCTTCCATCATTATACTTAAGTTGCTGCCCGATCTTGAAGTCAACGGTTTATTTCCATCCATTCCATAAGAGAGTAATTCTACTTTGACTCCATAGGCGTGTGTTGTCGCTCCAGCTTCAGAGGAGGAAGTGAGAGTAGTTCTTGTATGACCCTGATACAAACCGATATGCGAAAGTTTATCCCAGTTTGTTTCTCCATCAGGCCCATAGAACAGAACCCGCATAGCATTCCAGTTTGCCAAACCTGTACCATCGGGATGAATGAATATCACATTACCCGTTTCAATATTTTTTTGGGATTGGCTGGAAAAAGTAATTGTTAGTAAGATGCTTAAAGCTGCGAGAGTAAAGATTAATAATTTTATTAAAGTCTTTTTCATAAAAATTCCTCATCATTCAAATTTTACTTAGGTAAATTAATCAAAAAGATTTAGAGGATTTAATTATCATTTTGTAAAGATTACTCACAATCTTAAATTAGCCCCCGAATTTTATTTTTTAAGAAATCAGGATTTTAATGAAGCATAAACCGAAACTATCTCTAAACGGAAAAACTTCAATATTCTTTACTGACACTGAATCTCCAACTTCATATTCTCTCTCAAACCAATTTGCTGAAAACTTAGAGTTCCGTCTGATCAAAGACAGGATAACAGCTACCGGCTCAGATGCGTACTTTGCATTATCATTAGCGATCCGCGACAGACTTGTGAGAAAATGGCTGCGAACCCAGCACCAATATTTCCAGAGAGATACAAAAAGAGTCTACTATCTCTCACTGGAATATTTAATGGGAAGACTTCTTGGTAACTCATTAATTAATATGGATTACTATGATGAGTGCTATAAGATTTTAAAAGAAGATGGATACAGCCTTGAAGAAATCAGAGAGATTGAACACGATATGGGTTTGGGAAATGGTGGTTTGGGTCGTCTTGCTGCATGTTATCTTGATTCGATGGCAACTCAGGAGTTTCCGGCATTTGGTTATGGAATAAGATACGAATACGGAATTTTCAAGCAGGAGATTGAAAACGGTTATCAGGTAGAGTATCCTGACAGCTGGCTGCTTAATGGAAATCCGTGGGATATTCTGAGAAGAGACCTTGAGTATCGCGTGAAGTTTTACGGTAAAGCAGTCAAAGTTCAGAATCCGGATGGCTCTTACAAATTTGATTGGGTAGATACTGAAGACGTTCTCGCAATTGCTTATGACATTCCGGTACCCGGATATAAAAATAATACTGTAAATAACTTAAGGCTCTGGCAGGCTAAAGCTGCAACTGAATTTAGCTTTAAGGAATTTAATGCCGGTGATTATGTTGCTGCAGTTGCAACGAAGACTGATTCTGAAAATATTTCAAAAGTTCTTTATCCGAACGATTCTTATGTCCAGGGAAAATTTTTAAGATTAAAACAACAGTACTTCTTCGTATCCGCCACGTTGCAGGATATTATAAGAAAGTACAAAATAAATCACGATACATTCGATGAGTTTGCAGAGAAAAATGTAATCCAGCTTAACGATACACATCCTGTTGTTGCTATCCCCGAGCTGATGAGAATATTAATTGATCAGGAAGGTATGAGTTGGGTAAAAGCCTGGAACATTACCAGCAAGACTTTTGCCTACACCAATCATACAGTTGTTCCGGAAGCACTTGAAGAATGGTCTTTGCAGTTATTTGAAGAACTGCTTCCGCGCCACATGCAGATTGTATACGAAATCAACAGAAGGTTTATTGAAGATGTTAAAAAGAATTATTCAACCGATCCGAACATTATCTCCGGTCTTTCGATAATAAATGAAAGCGGAAGTAAATCAGTCCGGATGGCTAATCTTGCAATTGTAGGAAGTTATGCAGTCAATGGAGTTGCAGCACTTCACACAGAAATTCTTAAAACCAGGATCTTCTCACACTTTCATAAAATATTTCCCGGAAAGTTTATCAATATAACAAACGGAATTGCACCAAGAAGGTGGTTGAAGACAGCGAATCCATTCCTTTCAAATATTATAAGTGAACGGATTGGTGAGAACTGGGTTTATGATTTAAATGATTTAAAAAAGCTCGAACAATTTGCCGAACAGCCTGAGTTCAGAGAAGCGTTTAGAAGTGCAAAATGGCTTACAAAAAAATTATTAATTGATTTGATTGAAGATAATAACGGAATAATAATTAATCCTGAATCAATGTTCGATGTGCAGATAAAAAGATTTCACGAGTATAAGCGCCAGCTCCTGAATGTTCTTCATGTCATTACTCTTTACAATAGAATAAAAGACAACCCGAAAATTGAAATGGTTCCGAGAACAATAATCTTTGCCGGCAAAGCTGCCCCAGCGTACCAAATGGCAAAGCTTATCATCAAGCTGATAAATTCTGTAGCATCGATTATAAATAATGATACGGAGGTTGGCGATAAACTGAAAGTAGCATTCATTCCGAATTATTCGGTAACACTTGCAGAAAAAATAATTCCCGCTGCTGATCTCTCCGAACAGATTTCTATGGCTGGACTGGAAGCTTCAGGAACCGGAAATATGAAGTTTACTCTTAACGGTGCATTAACGATCGGAACAATGGACGGAGCGAATATCGAAATCCGCGAAGAGGTCGGTGAAGAAAATATTTTTATTTTTGGATTACTCGCTGATGAGGTTGTGAAATTAAAAAGCAGCGGATATAATCCTCGGACATACTATGAATCTAACCCGATGCTTAAAAGGGTAGTTGATATGATTGCTTCTGATTTCTTTAGCAAAAATGAGCCGGGAATATTTAAGCCGATAATAGATAGTTTAATGGGCGTGGATTACTACTGTCTCTTTGCTGATTATCAATCTTACATGGATGCACAGGATCAAGTAAGTAAATTGTATTTAAATCAGGATGAGTGGACAAAGAAAGCAATACTGAATGTTGCAAGAGTAGGGAAATTTTCTAGCGACCGTTCAATCCGTGAGTACGCAGAAAAAATCTGGAAAGTTGAACCGGTTAAAATCAATCAAACATAATCAAGAAAAAAATAATGAGCTACGAAATACATCCAAAAGCGAGAATAGGACATATTCATTTAACAGTAGGAAATCTGGAAAGAGCCGTTAAGTTTTACACTGAGATGCTCGGATTTTCTGTTACAGCAAAGTTTGGCGACTCAGCAATTTTTTTATCTTCAGGAAATTATCATCATCACATTGGTTTGAATACCTGGGCCGGTGAAAATGCTGTTGCTCCGCCCGCAGGTCACACCGGACTTTATCACTTTGCCATACTTTATCCTAGCAGGGAAGAGCTTGCAAAAGCTTTCAAAGTTTTGTGGGAGAATAAATATCCGATCGAGGGTGCATCTGATCATGGAGTTTCAGAATCGATTTACTTAAAAGACCCTGATGGAAACGGAATTGAACTTTACTGCGACAGACCGCAGGAAGAATGGCCAGTTGATGAAGAGGGTAATGTTGTGATGTTTACCAAAGCATTAGATCTTCCAAACTTGCTTTCAGAATTGAATAGTCAAGATTAAAAATTAGTTGGCTTGTCATTCTGGCAATCCCGACTTTAGGCGGGAGAGTCCAGAATTCCGTGGCTACATAAAACTCAGATTCCCGACGCGTCAACTTTGTTGACTTGCGGGAATGACACAGGTGATCCAACCGAATAAAAACACTAAATAAGAAGTATAATATGTTTGAATATTTAAGAAAAATTCTTTCCGCAGAGAAAGAAGAACAAATAGTTCAATTACAAAAAATTGAAACTTCCAAATCCCCCAACAAAAAATATCGGGTTGCGACCGCTGCTTTACTCGTTGAAGTAGCAAAAGCTGATGGAGATTTTTCGGAAGATGAAAGAAAAAGAATAATCAACCTGATGAAAAAAGATTTCGATCTCGACGATGAATGTGTGGGTGAACTACTGACACTTTCTGAACAAAAAGTCAAAGACAGCATCAGCGTTTATGAGTTCACGTCAGTTATCAATGAAACTTTTTCACAAGCAGAAAAAATTGAATTGTTGAAAAATCTCTGGCGGATAATTTATGAAGACGGCAAGCTGGATAGTCACGAAGACAGGCTCATCAAAATTATCGGCAGCACGTTGAATCTTGAACACAAAGATGTTATCGGAACAAAGCTTTTTGTAAAACAGGAATTGGGGAGATAATAGTTTAAAATGTCATTCCGGAAAGTTCACGAATGGTGAACTTGTCCGGAATCTTAATACTAAATAGCAACTACTTTTTTAACTCTCTCTCAATCGCAGAAATTACTTCATCACTTGTCGGCTCAACTTTGGTTCTAAACCTGTTCACAATTTTTCCATCCTTCGAGATAATAAACTTTTCAAAGTTCCACTTGACGTCACCTTTCTCTGTAACGGCATTATTAATCAATCTTTCATAAAGCGGTGATTTATCGGCGCCAAGCACTTTTATTTTGTCAAACAATTTAAATGTCACTCCAAATTTTGAGCCGCAGAAATTCTTGATCTGTTCATTTGTGCCGGGTTCCTGTCCGCCGAAATCATTACATGGGAAAGCAAGTATTTCAAATCCCTGTGGATTATATTTTTCAAAAATTTCCTGCAAACCGGCGTACTGTTTTGTGTAGCCGCATTCACTTGCAACGTTGACTATCATCAAGACTTTTCCGTTATAATCTGAAAGGCTAATGGTCTTACCAGACATATCTTTTACTTCAATATTATTTATATCTGATTGCATTTTATTACTTTCTTGTTTTTGTGGAAATAATTGGATTACACAAAATATATGAATTAAAACAAGATATGGATATATTTTTTTCATTAGTTGTTCACTGTTAATAATTATCAAATAATATTTTGAATTTAATTTAATACAGAGATGGATTTTTCAAAATACCATTTTACTGGTAATAGTTCATTTTTATGTAAGAGTGATTTGCATTGACATAATTAAAGATTATTTTAGAATGAGAAATAAAAAACATTTGATATGATTTTTTATGTAACTGCTATTTCGCTATTCTTTTTCCTATCTGCTACTTTCTTCCCACAGGATGCTGATTTCTCTATAAGTAAATCTATAGAAATTGACATCGATGATATAGAAGATGGTAAATATAAATTCACATATTTAGAAAAGAATATTCTTACCAGGCTTACGGAAACAGATACTGATTCCAAAGATTTTATTATTTACGAGAATTATTTTAATGAGACTAACAGTATCGAGGTGCGATCCAGATCGGTTATGTTTTATAAAAGAAATATTCCTTATGTAATTCCTGAAGATGAAGATATTTTTATTTCCGGAGGGAAATTATATTATTTCAGCGTTCCTGAAGGTATAAAAAAGGGCGAATCATGGAGGTATGAATTTGAACAGGACTATATTGATGTCACATATCTACCGTTAGTTTGGTTAAACAATAACTATGAATATGAATCAGTTAAATTAATATTCTCTCATCCGGATGATATCAAGCCAATATTTAATGTTCAAGGAATATTTCAAGAGTATCCGTTTGACGTGAAGTACGTTGACACCGACGAAACAATCTTCGAAATAGCCAATATTAAACCCTCAAATAAATTAAATTATTTTCCATTTAACGATTACTTGCTTTTTATTTTCATTGACCTTCAGAAACAGGGAACCAGCATAAATAATGTTACACCCGATGAATTTGTTGATTGGTATTCTTCTTTAACATCGATAAATCCAGAATTAGAACAAAAAGATAAACAAATTCTTTCAAAAGAAATTTCTGCATGTTCTACACAAACAGAGAAGATTAAAACTATTTACAATTTTGTAAGGGAAAATTTCAGATATATAGCAGAAGAACAGGGAAAAAATTCAATTGTACCTCGTATGCCATCAGTAGTATTAGCTCGCGGATATGCTGATTGCAAAGAAAGGGCTTCGTTAATGTCAGCCATAGCACGTGAACATGGGATTGATATAAACATGACTTTGGTGACTAAAGAAACGGCTGTCGGCAATAAATATATTTATATAGATAAATTCGATCATGTTATTTGTTCGAGTACAATAAACAACGAAACCATATTTTTTGATCCAACTGCAAAGTATTGTGAATTTGGCAACTTGCCCGATTACAATATTGGCAGAGATGCATTTATATTAGATTCAGACAATCCAACATTGCAAAAGATTAAAGCACCGGTCCAGGAACCTTCTTTCGTAATAAACATTTATGCATCATCTGATTCGCTCGGAACAGCAAAAGCAATTATAACATTGCACAATGATTACTTTTCCTATGCGAAGCATGCAATTAATGACTTGAGTGGTGCAAAATTAGAAAATTTTCTTTCAGCAATTGTGCTTAAGAACTTATATAAAATTTCATTGGATTATTTTACCGAACAGTTTGAGACAGAGAATTCATTAACATTTAGTACTGATGCTGATTTATCTGAATTTGTCATTTCATCTGCTTCAAAAAAATATATTCCCAAAGTACCTTTTCTTTTTCTCGATAGAGATGTTCTGGAAAGGGCCAAAGATTCATTGAGTTTCTATTTGCCCGAGAGAATTTCGATGGAGTTAAATATTATTCTGGATAACCAAAATTATTCATTTGAGCCCGATTCTCTTTATCTATCAGATAAAGAAGAATTAACATTATTTAAATCAAGGATACGTGAATTTGATAATAACAAATTGTTAATATCTTATTCATTAGCTATAGAAGAAAAAAAGTTGAACAATCAACAAAAAAAAGAGTTTATTAATTTTTATGATAGTTATCTAATAAATAAACCTAATATGTTTATTCTTAAGGCTAAATAATGAAATTTAATATAAGCACCTTCCTCAGTTTATTAATTTCACTTTACTTGTTAACGAGTTGTACTGTTTCAAAACGTCTAACTTCAATACAAACTGCTCCAACCGATTCGGAGCTTGCTTCTACTTCAATAAACATTGATACATTGATAAATAAATACTCAAAATACGATGGAGTATATCTTAATATTAAAGATATATACGAGCATTCTGCAACAAAAGGTAATCCATTGTTCAGTCGGGGGGGTGAATGGAAATATCATAGAATATATTCGGTGAAGTATTTAGTCATTAATCCCGATAATGAAAAATTGACTACAATAAATACAACGCTTTCGCAGAATGCGGTAATTAATAGTTATTACCTTGTAACCATATCTCCAGACAGAAGCATTAAACGATATGATAAAAAAAGTCTGATCGCCGAAAAGGATTATGAAGGTAACATTAACTACAAATTTGCCATTCCTGATGTGAGAAAAGGAACGATGATTGAATACGGACTGGATCTATCATATTACGGAGGTCCATTGAATTACTTCATTGAATTGCAATATGAAATGCCTTGTGAGAGGCTTTTTTTAGAATTTGCTTATCCTGACTGGTGGAAAATAAAGACAAAAAAAGTTGCCGTCGGTACTGATATTGACTACACAGTAACTAATAATAAAGAAGAGAAGAAAACTATACTGTCATATAATGCAGAGAATATCCCACCAATTACACCCGAGCCATTTGCCCCATTCTTTTATGAGGTAGCCAAATATCTCAGAATCAATTTCACTTTAATTGATCTGGTATATCCAATAGAAATTTACAAAGACTGGATCGAAATTGCAGATGAATTTAAAGATTACTCTATGAATAAAGAGAGTTTCTTATCAAATAAAGCAGGAGGCAAATCAGACGAACTTACTGAAGATCTTGAGAGTCCTTTATCAAAATTAGATACTATCGTCAACTTTATTCAAAAAAATATTACCGTTGCTGAAGATAATAAAGATAGAAAATTTGGAACTGTTCTTCGTGACAGGAAAGGTAGTATCTATGAAATATGCGGACTTACCGAGGCAATGCTAAGTGAGGCTGATCTGGAAGTTGATTATCTGTTGATACACTCTGCCCGTACAGGATATCTCGATTATGATTTTGTATCTTATGATCAATTTCAAATACCCGCTATTAGAGCAAAGATCGATGATGTTTACTATATAGTAATACCTTATTACAAATATCTTCCGATAGGCTATTTACCTGATGATTTACAAGAGCAACCTGCTTTAATAATATCCAATAATGAAAAAGTTCACGGAACATATTGGAAGATTCCTCTTGATACTGTTACTAACAATATTATTTCTGAAGATTATAATATAACTATCACTCCCGATGGATTGCTAAATGTGAAGGAAGTAAAAACTGCTTATGGTGATTTTGGTTATGAACTGAGAGAATATTTTGATGAAAGAAAAGAAAAAGAGATCGAAAAGGATATCAGGGATATATTAACTTACACTGAAGGAAACATCGATGTATTGAGTCACGAAATTGTTAACATGGAGAATACCAGTGAACCACTAAAAATAAAAATTGAATACACAATAAATAATCTTGTTACACTTACACCCGAAGAAATTCTTTTCCAAACTGGTGGATTACTTTCACCCTCATCAAAATTTAAGAAGCGTCTGGATCCTAAGGAAAGAGTAAACCCAATTGTTATATATTTTGATCAGCTCTTTCAAAAAAATATTAAAATAAACTTCCCCAAAGAATGGGAAGTACTAAAGAAAATTGAAAATGTTAATTTTGATAATGAGTTTGGAAAAATTGAAGGTTATTATTTGTATGCGGATGGATTGATTTCAATTGAACAGAAAAGTTTTCTAAAGAAAAACAATCAACCGAAAGAAAAGTTTGAAGAATTTTTAAAAATCACTGGTAATCTCTCTCTGCTCCAAGTTCCTGTAATTATCTTTAATCCGATAAATGAGTAATTTGAAAATATTTTTTTAGAAAAAAATCTTCATTCAGAAATTGATCGAACAAGATCCATAACCAGGCAGGAAGTAAGCGGAACTGCTGCTCTTAACTTCCGAAATAAATAAATTTTTGAACCAGCAAACTGTCCCAGGAAGAATGCCGGTACAGTAAAGAAAAGTGTTTCGACCTCGAATCCAATATCAGTAAAAAACCGAAATAAAATAATTAATGCAACCGGAAAATGAATTGCCAGAAAAAACTGAAGCGAATATCTTCTCACATTCGCCCGCCAGTACCCGAAAGGGATATTAATTATAAATGCAAATAATGTCAAAAAAATAATGTTCATCCTTTGACAAAATATTATAGTTAATTTTATGAAACAACGTAGCGCGGGACTCCAGTCCTGCGCTTAGTAATACGAGGCACAGGTCTTGAGACCTGTGATACGAAATTGGTTTTGAACATACAAAAACCCCCTCCTTCGGAGGGGGAAGGGGGAGGCCGTCCTCAACTCATCAACGCAGCAATAGCCGCTGTGTTTGCTATATCCTCAACACTGCAGCCGCGGCTCAAATCGAAAAATGGTTTTTTCAATCCCTGAACCATTGGACCGACAGCTTCTGCTTTACCCCATCGTTGTGCAATTTTGTAACCGATATTTCCTGAATTTAAATCAGGGAAAATCAGGACATTTGCTCTACCGGCAACATTACTGCCTGGTGCTTTCTTCTTTCCGATTGATTCAATGACGGCCGCATCGAATTGCAATTCACCGTCAACATTCAGGTCCGGTCTTTTTGAACGAATGATTGCAGTTGCATTTAATACTTTATCAACTGCTTCATGCTTTGCACTTCCTTTTGTTGAGAAGGAAAGCATCGCAATAAACGGTTCTTCACCGGTAAGCTTTCTGTGGTTATCAGCAGTAGAAATTGCAATATCTGCCAGCTGCTTTTCATCAGGATCGGGAACAACGGCGCTATCTGCAAAAGAATAATTTTTATCCGGGAAAAGCATCAGGAAGAAGCTTGATACAATTGAAATTCCTTCCGGCATTCCGATGCACTGAATTCCTGCTCGCATTACATCCGCAGTTGCAGAAGCTGAACCTGCAACGCTGGCATCAACCATATTTTCTTTTACCATCATCGCAGCAAAAAACAAATCCTGCTGAACAGTACTTCGAGCCTGTTCGATTGTTACACCTTTGTGCTTGCGAAGGTTGAAGAAAATATTTGTAAAGTCGCTCAGCTTGTCTGATGTTGTTGGATTGATGATTCTTACTCCTGTCAAATCAACATCCAGACGCTTTGCATCTTTGTGAATCCGGTCTTCATCACCGAGAGTAATTACTGAAACGGTTTTTTCATTTGTTAGTTTCTCCGCTGCCTTGAGGACTCGTTCATCGTGGGATTCAGGAAGGATAATTGTCTTTCTTGCCTTTGATGCTTTTTCCTTTATCTCATTTAGCAACTTAATTTCCATAATGTCTCCATATTTTTAAGAAAATGACATTGAAAATTACAAAAACGGATAATGATATTGTGTGATTAATTGAACTGAATCTTATTCACTTATAGAAAAGTTGAGTGAATTATTTGCCGAATAATTTTTCCTTCATTTAGATTGATTTTTGATGCCGAATAATATACATTCACAGCCTTAAAAATTTTATGATTGCACAAAATATAAGGCATCTCAGGGATCGAATAGCTGCCAAATGTGATGAATTTAAGCGAAATTCGCAAGAAATCAGGCTAATCGCAGTTTCCAAGTTTTTCGGGATAGATGCAATAACCGAAGCTCATCGGCTCGGTATTACTGATTTTGGTGAGAACAAGGCTCAGGAGCTGAGAGATAAATATGAAATAGTCGGTGATAAAGTAACCTGGCATTTCATCGGTAATCTCCAGAGGAACAAAGTTAAGTACGCCGTAAGAGCTGCGGCATATATTCATTCAGTTGATTCGGCTTCTCTCGTTGATGAAATAAATAAAGAAGCAAATAAGTTAAACAAGGTTCAGAAGATTTTATTGGAAGTTAAAACATCCTCCGAAGAAACAAAATCCGGATTAAGTGATGAAGAGGAAGTACTGAAACTTGTGAAGCACTGTTCAAATCTTCCGAATGTCGAGCTGGTTGGACTAATGACAATGGCAGCGTTTACTGAAGATGAAAAGATAATCAGAAAAAGTTTCGCTGATTTGCGTAACTTAAAAGAGAAAATAAATAAAAATGGTTTTGACCTCAAAGAACTTTCAATGGGGATGACAAACGATTATGAAATTGCAATTGAAGAAGGAGCAACTATGCTGAGGATTGGTTCCGCAATCTTTGGTCAAAGAGACACAACAAAAGACTGGAGGCAGTCATGAAGCTTTCACCGATCCTGATCAAAAAACAGGAATTTGAAAAATCAATGAGAGGTTATAATGTTGAGGAAGTGCAGGCATTCCTCGAAAAATTATCAACCGATATTGAAGAACTTCTCAATGAAAATGAACAGCTGCAGAATGAAGTGAATAGACTCAAGAGTGAGCTCGATAATTTTCACAGGATAGAGCAAAAACTTCAGGAAAAAATTTTAAAAACAGAGGAAGCTTCTGCACAGACAATTGAAGCAGCGAAGAAGCAATCTGCAGTTATAATTAAGGAAGCGGAAATAAAAGCATCGCAGGTTATTCAGAATGCAGAAGAAAAAGCAAATCAATTGCAGAATGCTATTATGGTTTTACGTGAGGAAAAGGATTTGATAATTGCAAGATTAAAAGCAATTGTAGGCTCGCAGGCAAATCTTCTTGAAGGAAAAGTAAAAGATGCCGGACAGGAACCGAAGAAACCGGTGGTCAAGGAAAAACCGCAAAAGCTAGACATTGACGTTGACGGAATTGTAGATAAACTCTTATAAAAAATGGGCAAGCTGATTTCAAATATTGATGAAACTCTGGAAGTTATCAGAAAGCATACTTCAGAGAAATATTCGATTGGAATTATTCTCGGCACCGGTCTGGGCGGACTTGTGAATGAAATTAATGTCAAGCATCAAATTGATTATGAAGACCTTCCGCATTTTCCGATCTCAACAGTTGAATCACATCACGGAAAGCTGATATTCGGAACAATCAACGGAAAGAATGTTGTTGCGATGCAGGGACGCTTTCATTTTTATGAAGGATATTCGATGCAGCAGATTACTTATCCGGTTCGCGTGATGAAATTTTTAGGAGTTGAAACTTTGCTTGTTTCAAATGCTTGCGGAGGAATGAATCCTCAGTACCGAAAAGGCGATGTGATGATTATGGTTGATCATATAAATATGCTTGGCGATAATCCTCTCATCGGCAAAAATGAAGATGAACTCGGACCAAGATTTCCTGATATGAGTGAGCCGTACAATTTTGAGTTGATTGCATTGGCAGAAAAAATCGCATTGGAAAATCAAATAAAAGTTCAAAAAGGAGTTTACGTTGCTGTACCCGGACCAAACCTTGAAACAAGAGCCGAATACAGATTTCTGAGAGCGACAGGTGCAGATGTAGTTGGAATGTCAACCATCCCAGAGAATATAGTTGCGAATCATATGGGAATGAAAGTGCTCGGAATCAGCATTGTAACTGATGAATGTTTTCCTGATTCTCTCAAGCCCGTTAATGTTGAGGAGATTATCGCAGCAGCAATGCAGGCAGAACCGAAAATGACATTAATTATGAAAGAAATAATTAAGAGGCTGAAATGAAAAAATTTATTAGCTCTTACAGTATACCATTACTGCTTGGTTTGCTAATCTTCACCTCAAATTTTCTGAATACATCCTTATTTAATTTCGGAGACAGAAATTTTGCAGTATGGTTTGTTCTTTCGATTTTATGTTTTGCTTGCGGCTGGTATATCAACAGAACAATCGGTTGGCAGCGCGGCGGAAGGATTGTATTTGCTGTAATCGTAGCTGTGACAATACTGAGTATTGCTATTATTGTTTTCTTTAATGAATACTTTGGAACATTTGAGTTGCTTGCAGAGAATCTTGTTCTTTTCAGTTTGAGGAACATTACTTTGGGTGCAATGGGAATTTTTGGAATGGCAATCCAGGAAATTGTAAGTGGTGAAAAGGAAGCATTAGTCCTTAGAGAGAAAGTTAAAATATTTGAAGCGACTGCCCCGGACACAAAAAAAGAAGCTGAACTTTTAATAAAAGAAGCAAGATTAACTGCTGATACAATAATTAATGCAGCTGAATCGAATGCAAAAAATACTTTCCTGAAAAAGGAAAGAATTGAGCAGGAATTAAAAGAGTTTATTCAGATAGAACGAGAACTGATAAAAAAATACGAAGAGCTTAAATAGATTTTAAAATGTATAAGCAAGGTTTGGAAAAAATAAAATATCCGGAGACCGAACAGGAAATATTAAAGTTCTGGTCGGAGAAAAAGATTTTTCAAAAGAGTGTGGAATCCCGCTCTCCTGAAAAATCATTTACGTTTTATGAAGGTCCTCCGACAGCAAACGGCAAACCCGGAATCCATCACGTTATGGCGCGGACACTAAAAGATATCGTCTGCAGATACAAAACTATGCGTGGTTACCGTGTTGAAAGAAAAGCAGGCTGGGATACTCATGGTCTTCCCGTTGAAATTGAAGTTGAGAAAACTCTCGGCATAAAAAATAAAAGTGAAGTAGCAAAGTTCGGGGTCGAAAAATATAACCAGGCATGCCGCGATTCTGTTTTTACCTACCTCGATCTCTGGGAGAAGATGACCGAGCGGATGGGCTACTGGATTGATCTAAAGTCTGCTTACATAACGTTGACAAATGAATACATCGAATCAGTCTGGTGGGCGCTCAAAACTCTCTATGATAAAGGACTTATTTATAAAGATTATAAAATCGTTCCGCAGGATCCGAAATCTGAAACTGTTCTGTCAATGGCAGAACTGGCACTCGGTTACAGGGAAACAAAAGACCCGTCAGTCTATGTTCTCTTTAAATCGAAAGATCAAGATGAATACTTCTTAGTCTGGACGACCACTCCGTGGACATTAATTTCAAACGTTGCTCTCGCAGTTGGTTCCGATGTTGACTATGTAAAGGTTCTTCACAAAGAAAAGAAAATTATTCTCGCGAAAGAATTGCTCTCAACGCTGGATGGTGAGTATGAAATTCTTAAAGAGATGAAAGGAAAAGATTTAGAGGGAGTTGAGTACGAGCAGCTTTTACCTTATGTAAAACCGAGCAAGAAAGCATTCTTCGTTTGTCTCGGTGAGTTTGTAAGTACGGATACCGGTTCTGGAATTGTTCACATTGCACCTGCTTTCGGTGCGGACGACTATGACCTTTCAAAAAAATATAATCTCCCGATGCTTCAGCCTGTTGACAGAGGCGGAAGATTCACATCCGAAATTACTGATTACGCCGGACAATTCGTTAAAGATGCCGATAAAGAAATTATTATAAAACTAAAAACAGAAGGCAAGCTCTACAAAAAAGATACAATAGTACATACTTATCCTTTCAGCTGGCGAAACCAGGATGTTCCTGTAATTTATTACGCTCGTGAATCTTGGTTTATCAGAACCACCAGTGTTGCAAAACGGATGATCGAGCTTAACAAAACTATCAACTGGCAGCCGCCGGAAGTTGGTGCAGGAAGATTCGGAAACTGGCTGGAAGAAAATAAAGACTGGGCATTATCGCGTGACAGGTTCTGGGCTACTCCGCTTCCTTTCTGGATAAATGAAGATGGAGATATTCTTCCAATCGGAAGCATCGAGGACTTGAAAAAAGGTTTTATAGTTGAAAACAACAAACGAATCCCTGTAAGTGAAATTGATAATATCGATCTCCATAAACCATTTGTTGACAAAGTACAATTCGAGAAGGACGGAAAGATTTATTCGAGAACTCCAGAATTAATTGATGTCTGGTTTGATTCCGGAGCGATGCCTTTTGCACAATATCATTATCCTTTTGAAAATAAAGAGTGGTTTGAAAAGAAAGCTTTCCCTGCTGATTTTATTTGCGAAGGTATTGATCAGACAAGAGGATGGTTCTATACTATGCACGCAATTGCTACAATGCTGTTTGATAGTGTTGCATACAAAAACCTTATTGTCAATGAGTTGATTCTTGATAAGAGCGGAATGAAAATGTCAAAGTCAAAAGGCAACACAGTCGATCCTTTTGTTCTTTTTGAAAAATATGGTGCCGATGCGACGAGGTGGTATCTTGTAACAAACAGTCCTCCTTGGAGACCAACTCTCTTCGATGAAGAAGGATTGCTTGAAGTTCAAAGAAAATTTTTTGGAACGTTGTTGAATACATATGCATTCTTTGCTTTGTATGCGAACATAGATGGATTTGAAAATAAGCAGGCGCAGGTTCCTCTTTCTAAAAGAGAAGAAATTGACAGGTGGATCCTTTCAAAACTTAATTCATTAGTTGAAGCTAATATTAAACTGATGGATGAATATGAAGTAACAAAAGCGGCAAGGGCAATTTCAGATTTTACAATTGATCATCTGTCAAACTGGTATGTAAGAAGATGCAGACGCAGATTCTGGAAATCTGAGATGAACGAAAACAAGCTGGCTGCGTATCAGACATTATATGAATGTCTTGTTACAATTTCAAAACTTATTGCCCCTTTTGCACCATTTCTCGCAGAGGAATTATTCCAGAATTTAAATACTGTCACAAAAAGTGAAAAGATCGAGTCTGTCCATCTTGCTGATTTTCCGGTCAGAGGCGAGATTGATAAAGAATTAGAACAGAAAATGGATGTTGCACAGCACGTTGTGTATCTTGTTAGAGCGATAAGAGCAAAATCAAATTTAAAAGTCAGGCAGCCTCTGAAAGAAACTTATTGTTGTTGTTGAAAGAAATATGAGAGATGCTCTGTCGAAGATGAAGGATGTAATTCTAGAAGAAGTGAATATTAAAGAACTTGAAATTCTTGATGACGATTCAACCTTAGTTCATAAGTCAGCTAAAGCAAACTTTAAAGCTATCGGACCAAAATTCGGTAAGAATGTAAAAGTCATTGCGGAGAAAATTAAAAACTTTACCGCTGCGGAAATTAGCTTAGTCGAAAAAGGCAATTTAGTTACAGTGGAAGTTGATGGTGAAAACTTATCAATCAGTAAAGATGATGTGGAGATACTGTCCGAACAGATTGCAGGCTGGATTGTTGAAAGCGAAGATGGTGTAACAGTTGCTGTTGATACTCAGCTTACACAAGAACTTATTTCAGAAGGACTGGCGAGAGAGTTCGTAAACAGAATTCAGAATATGAGGAAAGATGCCGGTTTCCAGGTTACTGATAAAATAACCATCGCGTTTGCAGGAAACTCAGAATTCAACTCAGCGATTGATTCATTTAAAAATTATATTGCAATAGAAACACTTGCGGAAAAAATAGAGAACAAAGTTGAGCTTAATGGCGGCTTTGTTCAGGATTGGAAAATCGGCAGCGAAGAAATTAAAATTAAAATAGAAAAAGTAAGTATTTAATTATAGGAGTAAATCACAATGGCTAAAAAAGTCGTTAAAAAAACAGTCAAGAAAACAGCAGCTAAAAGACCTGCTGCAAAAAAAGCGGCACCAAAGAAAGTTCACAAGAAAACCGCCGCAAAAAAAATCGTTAAGAAAACGGTTGCCACAAAAAAATCAGCTGCGAAAAGTTCAGTTGTTAAAAAAGAAGCAAAACCAATAAGAAAAGCGGTTAAAGCTGTATCATTCAAAAAAAGCAAATTGCCAAAAGCCCCGGTTGAAGTTAAAGTTGAAGACATCGTTGAATCAAGAAATAAAGCGATTGCCAAGATAAAAGGTTATGGTAAAAGAGACCTTGAACATTTCAGACAGATCATCCTTGAAAAAAGAGATGAAATAATTGAACAGCTCCAGAACCTGAAAGAGCAGATGCTTGATCCTACAACCGGCGAATACATAAACGAGAATTCTCCTTATTCACTTCATATGGCTGAGCAGGGAACCGATGCGATGGAGAGAGAAAAAACTTTTCTTTATGCTCAGAGAGAAAATAAATTTCTCGGGTATCTCGAAGATGCGTTGAAAAGAATTGATGCGGGCACGTATGGTATTTGCGTGGAGTGTATTGACGAACCGCAGCATTTGTGTGAGACTTGCCCTCTAATACCAAAAGAAAGATTAGAAGCAGTACCGCACAGTCAGCACTGTTTGCCGATAAAGCAGAGACAAGAAAAGAAATAGCATCTCTTCTCAGCAGAAAGCAGAAGCGTAATATTGAAAATTCTTTTTTTTCCGTTATCTCTTTTCCTTATAGATCAGATAAGCAAAATATCGGTCAGAGGTTTACACCTGCCGATGTTCAACATAAGTTATGACGGAATAAATCCTGGTCAAACCAAACCAATTATTAATGATGTGCTGAACATTACTCTGGTTGAAAATCCCGGAATTGCATTTGGTATAGATCCCGGCGAATCTTTGAGAGATTTGATACTGGTAATCACTATTCTAACCTGCATTGGTTTTTTCTCTTATCTGGTAGTTGTGAAAAACCCTGACAGAAAAGTTCGGATTTCAGTTGCACTGATTCTTGGCGGCGCAGTTGGAAATTTATTTGATAGAATATTCTACGGTGTTTTCTATAACTACGCACCTTTGTTCCAGGGAAATGTTGTGGACTTTCTGGATATAAAATTTTTTAGGATTTTTATCTTCGATAATATACACGGCAATTATGTCTTTAACTTTGCGGATATCTGTATTTTGTTTGGTGTAGTTCTGTTGATATATGTCATTTTAACCAGGAAAAGTCATAAACCGGATGAGTTGGTTCCAAAGCTCGTTGAAGACGGAGAAGAAAAAAATTGAGAGTATTATATATTACATTCGCTGTAATTTTCATTGACCAGGTTTCGAAATTCTATATCAAAGGAATTTCTATTCCTTTTCTGAATATTAATTTCGAAGGGATGTATTTTGGAGAATCTATTTCAGTTATCGGAGATTTTTTCAGAATTACTTTCACTGAAAACCCGGGGATGGCATTTGGTTTTGATCCGGGATCGGATTTTAAATTATTTATTTCCGTGTTTTCACTTGTAGCAAGTGTCGGATTGCTCATCTATCTTTTCACTATCCGGAAAAAATCGCTCAGTCTCAAGATTGCAATTGCATTAATACTTGGTGGTGCCGTTGGAAACGTAATTGACAGAATGTTTTATGGAATGATTTACGATTATGCCCCACTCTTTTACGGAAAAGTAGTTGACTTCTTCGATTTTGACTTTTTCAATTTCTCGATATTCGGGCGGAGCTACGGCCGTTGGCCGATTTTCAATATTGCTGATGCGGCAGTTTCCATTGGTGTTTTAATTCTGTTAGTTTTTTATAAACATCACGAAGCAGAAGATAAAAAGCTGAGAGAAGCTGAAGAGATTGCGAACAAAGAAGTAAATCATTCCGGTGAAACTTCTGATAGTGAGCTGCCTTCTAAAAATATAAATGATGGTTTAAGCGATGGTGAAACTGATAAAGGAAAAGAAATATCGGTTTGAAATACCGGAGGGGAAAAAGAAAGAAAGGCTTGATGTTTTTCTTGCCAGCTCGATTGAAAATGCAACCCGTTCTAAAGTTCAAAAACTGATTGATGCAAAATTTGTAACTGTAAATGGCGTTACGGTTAAATCAAATTACCACGTAAAACCATTTGATGTAATCGAAGCATTTCATCCGATAACTCCGCGTCCTGAAGAAACTGAACCTGAAGACATTCCTCTCGATATTATTTATGAAGACGATTATCTGCTTGTGATAAACAAACCTGCAGGAATGGTCGCACATCCAGCTTATGCAAATTATACGGGGACATTGGTAAATGCACTTCTTCATCATACAAGAAAACTCAGCGGATTAAATGAACCCGGAAGACCGGGAATTATTCACCGCCTCGATAAAGATACAAGTGGATTGCTTGTTGTTGCCAAAGATGATTTTACTCACGTAAAAATTGCAGAGCAGTTCAGCAAGCGAACAGTTGATCGCGAGTATCACGCAATATGCTGGGGTAAATTTAAAGAGAAGAAGGGTGAAATTAATTTTAACATTGTCCGCAGTAAAAAAGACAGAAAAAAATTTTCAGTGAGCGAAAGTGAAGGAAGAACAGCTCTCACTTTATACGAAGTTCTCGAAGAATTTGAGTTTACTTCATATCTGAAAATAAATTTAAAAACCGGAAGAACTCACCAGATCAGAGTCCATTTATCGGGGATTGGCAAACCTGTATTTGGTGATCCAACTTACGGCGGACGTCAGGTCGTTTTTGGTTCTGAACTTCCAAAAATTAAAGCAAGAGTTCAGAATCTGCTGGAGATTATTCCGAGACAAGCATTGCACGCAAAAACAGTTGGATTCTATCATCCGGTAGAAAAGAAGAAGATGTTTTTCAATTCTGAACTTCCAGATGATATGAAACACCTGATTCAAAAATTGAAATCAATCGAATCCTAAAATTCAATTTTTAATTAGTTATATTTTGAAAGCTTATTAATTCTAAATTACTACTTTAATGCTGAAATTATACAACACACTTACAAAGCAAATCGAGGAATTCATTCCTCTGAATCCGCCAAATGTTGGAATGTATATCTGCGGACCAACCGTTTATGATTATTTTCATATCGGTAATGCACGAACATTTATTATGGCAGATATCATACGAAGATATCTTGAGTATAAAAAATACAATGTTACTTATATAATGAACCTGACAGATATCGATGATAAGATCATTAAAAAATCTATCGAGGAAAAAGTTCCCGCAAGTGAAGTTGCTAAAAAATATTCGGATGCTTTCTTTGATGATATAAAAAGACTAAAGATCAAGCCGGCTACATTCTATCCTAAAGCAACTGAGCATATGGATAAAATTCTTGGAATGATAAAAGCACTCCTTGATAACGGTGCAGCTTACAATGTTGATGGAAATGTTTTCTACAATGTCTCCTCATTCAAAACTTACGGCAAGTTGAGCGGTAAAAAAATTGATGAACTCGAATCCGGTGCAAGAGTAGAAGTGATGGAGGAAAAGCAGAATCCACTTGATTTTGCACTCTGGAAAAAATCAAAAGAGGGTGAACCTTTCTGGAAAAGTGAATGGGGAAATGGTCGTCCCGGATGGCATATTGAATGTTCTGCAATGAGCTGCAAACATCTCGGAGAATCATTTGACATTCACGCTGGCGGAAATGATTTGATATTTCCTCATCACGAAAATGAAATTGCCCAGAGTGAAGCAGCAAATAAAAAATCATTTGTAAAATACTGGCTGCATTTTGGATTTCTGAACATCAACAAAGAAAAAATGTCAAAATCACTTGGCAACTTCTTTACTGCAAGAGAAGTGCTTTCCAAATATTCTGCTGAAGCGATCCGGTTATTTTTTGCACAGGCTCATTACAGAGGTCCGGTTGATTTTACAGCTGAACTGCTTGACGCAGCCGAAAAGGGATTGGAAAAATTTAAAAATCTTCAGGCGACTATCGATACGGCACTTACCAAAAATAAATCCGACGGAGTAAATCCTGATTTTGATTTCAAATCTTTTGAGAGTCGTTTTACTGAAGCTATGGATGAAGATTTTAATTCTCCTCAGGCAATAGCAGTAATTTATGACTTTGTTAAGGAAGTCAACCGGGTTATTGCAGAGAAGGAAAACATTGATATCGATTTTTATATTCATGTAAAAGAATTTTTAACGAACACCGCTCAGAATGTTTTGGGAATAATATCCTTTGAGGAAAAAGAAATGAAGCAGGATTCTCGCCTTGAAAATGAATTGATAAAGTTATTAATTGAAGTTAGATTAAGAGCAAAGTTGGAGAAGAATTTTCAGCTTGCTGATGAGATCAGGAAAAAATTAGAATCTCTTGGAATCACTTTAAAAGATACCAGGGAAGGAACTGATTTCATTAAGCGGCAATAGCAAAGTCAATTTTCTGCTTAAGGAGAACGTGATGCAAAAAGAAAAAGGGGTTTCAGATTCAATACTGTACATTGAGGACGATAGTGCAAACCGTGAAATCGTCGTGATGTTTCTAAAAAACCATTATATGGTTGAAACAGCTTCTGACTCAACTGAGGCTTTTAATAAACTCAACCAAAAAAAATTCGCAGTTATCTTGCTTGATATTAATCTCTGTCAGGGATTAAATGGTTTTGAACTTGCAAAGAAAATAAGAGAAGATAAAAATTATTTCGACAAACCTATTATAGCTGTAACAGCTCATGCTTTCAAGGAAGCCGAAATTAGAATTATGAATTGCGGCTGCTCAGATTATATTACTAAACCATTCACAAAAAAAGCTCTTCTTGACAAAATTAATAAAGTGCTTATCAAGTGACTATTATTTTGTATTGAATAAATTCCCGCTGCACAGAATTAATTCCGGATCTAAAGTCTTCTTTATCCTGAACATCTGCTCAATTATTTCTGCTCCATACATCTCGTAAAGAAGTTCTTTCTTATTTTTTCCAACGCCATGTTCTGCAGAAAAAGTGCCGCAGTAGTTAATTGCAGAAATGCACAATTCCCTATAAAGTTTCTTTGCCTGCTCAAATTCTTCCTGATTTTTTGGAAGAATATTTAAATGAATATGTGAATTGCCGAAATGTCCGTAGATAACATAATCAAATCCGGCTGACTCAACGTCTTTTTTTAATTTGAAGTAAAATTCTTTTAGTTTGTTATCAGGAACAGCGAAATCAGTACCAAGCTTTCTTAAATTTTTTGACGAAATAAAGTCATTAACCTTCGCTGAGATTCTGTGACGGAATTCAATGAAACGTGATTTATCTTTTTCATTCATTGCTATCCAGGAATTACTCAGATCTCCGTGATGGTTTTCTACCAGACCAATCCACAATTCGGTTATATCATTACCGGATTGTTCATCAGTTTCCTGTTCAAACCATACAGCCGAATTTGCATTTACCGGAATATTTGGATAATCGTCTCGTAAAAATTCCAGCGCATTCTTGTCGAAGTATTCTAATGACAAAGCATCAATAGCAAGTTTATTTTGACTTTTTCTTGATTCGTATGATTCAGTTCTCGCTTGCTCAATAAAATTTAATCCAGCTTCTTCTGATTGAAAAAAAATCACCGCAGAAAGAATTGTTTCAGGTGCCGAAAGTAATTTCAATTTAATTTTGGTTATAACTCCAAGCGTTCCTTCCGAACCAATAAATAAATCGATGATATCCATATTCTCTTTGCAGAAGTATCCGGCAGTATTTTTTGTGGTTAATATTTTGGTGGATGGAATTATTAATGCAAACTCTTTTCCGTTTGAAATAGTAAATGATAAATTAAAATTGTTAGCAAAAACCTTTCCTCTTTTAAGAGCAAGCAATTCACCGGTTGGCAAAACGATGTCGATACCAAGTATAAAATCTCTTGTTGGTCCATATTTGAAAGTTTTTGAACCAGAAGCGTTGGTGGCAACCGTTCCTCCAAGGAAACAATTCAGTTCTGTTGGATCAGGCGGGTAGTAAAGCTTTAACGGCTTAATGATCTGCAGGAAATCTGAAAGTAGAACTCCAGGCTCAACAACTGCATATTTCTCTTTTTCATTTATCTGCAGAATTTTATTCATCTTTTCTGTTGAAAGAACGATTCCTCCATTAGGCACACATCCGGCTGATAATCCTGTCCTGTTACCGCAGATAGTTACTTTTGTATTTTCTTCATTTGCTCTTTTTAAAATTGTAACGATATCATCTGTGTTTTCCGGATAAACTACTGCATCACAATAGCCTTTAGTATTCGAAGCATCTTTAAGATAATCCTGTATTTCGTTCTGTTCGGTTTTTATTATCATTGATTCATTTCTTCGTGAAGTTGAAATTCAAATGTGCGCATTTCGTCAAGCAACAATAGCAGATCATCTACTGAATTATTATTAACATTTTCCAAATCAAATTTAGGAGTATAATTAGCAATCTGAAAAAACTTTTTAGTTCCGGAAAATAAATCCATCATCGGAAAAGCTTTATCTCTCAAATAATGTGTCAGCTTGAGCGTCTCAAAAGCATCGAACCAATTCTTTCTTTGATAATCTAATTGTCTGACTGATTTACTGTTCTCAAGTATTTTGCTCCAATCCTGTGTGAACTTTCTCTCGATCAGAAAATTGAATAATTCAAAATGATTTTTTTTTGCTTCTGCGAGTAATAACTCAATGTTCACTGATAAATCAGAGTAAGACAATTCCAGCCAATTTTTAATAATTAAATATATGTCCGGATCGTACACCAGAATTTCTTTTTTATTTGAAGAGAGTTCCATCATAGTTCTTCCTGTGCCGAAAGGAACCCTCCACGATTCGCGCGAAGAAGGTTTTACCTTCGTATTAAATATTCGATCAATTTTATAATGCTTGGCAAGTTTTTCAAGAAAGTAAAAATCTTCTGCAGCTTTTTTTGTGTTCATACCACCTGTGGTGATGTAGGCATCATGATCACATACGACGGTTGAGCCAACAGTATGGAAAGCAAATGGTGATTTTGCGAATAGAAGTCCAGCAACATAATGCCGCAAAAATATTTCGTATGAAATTATCCCCGATTTGTGTATACCGCTCTCAGAAAGATTATGTTCGAATTCAATATTTGCAACAGAAATTTTTTTTGTCTCAAAGGAATTTATTATTTCCTGAAGATAGTTTTTTTCAACAATGCAATCGGCATCCAACGAGATAATTATTTTTTTATTTTGAGTTGAATAATCAAAACAAGTTAACGACAAATCCATTCCAACTTTTCTTGAAAGTCCCACACCACTCAATTTCTCACCAAATTCTTTTCCTTCGAAGGAAGCATCGATTAGTCCGATCCTCAATCCTGATTCCAAAATGTCTTTTGATAACTGATCGTTAGATTTGCCGTGTATTATTTGTCTTAAAAATTCAATGGTGCTTTGATTATCCCTCCTAATTTCATCATCTGCGGTAACAGAATTGTTCACAATAAAAATTACGAGACTCTTCTCCAAACTAGCACTGTCATTCTTGATTAATGAAATTAAAAGTCTTTTTATATTCTCATATTCACTAATGGCTGGCACGACAATAACAGCTTGTATCCCGGAAACTTCTTCCCACTCGAGCTGCCAATCCTTGTAAGATTTTTTTTCGAGGTAATGAAAAACGTTTGCAGGAAGAGTTTTATTCATTATTCAATTTAGAAAGGACAAAATTTTCTATTTCGTCGTACTGTTCGGGACGGAACCAGTTTATTTCGACCCCTTCTTTCTCCATCTTTCGGAACCACGTCATTTGCTTCTTTGCGAATGTGTGAATTGAGCTGTTAAGTTTCTGGAACATATCGTTATAGTTAAGCTTGCCTATTAAGTGCAGAGAAATAAATTTGTACTCCAATCCAAAATTCTGAAGCTTTTCATGTGATACTCCTTTTTGAATTAACCCTTTTACTTCATCTATCATTCCGTTAGCTAATCTTGATTTTAATCTTTCAGTTATCCTGTTCTTTATTTCCTCGCGATTCAGTTTTATCCCAACATTTAAAGAGTTGATATTAATTACTTTATTATCAGATTGCTTTCTTGCTTGTTCGATTAGAATTGCTTTTATAAGTCTTTTTTGGGAATTGAAATCGGTAATATTGTGCAGTTTTGGTTTTAACTGTAATAGCATTTCCTGCAGTTCAGACATAGATTTTTTTCCTAAATCATCAGTTTCAAAGTCAGTTACAGAAGGAAGTTGATACGACTGGAGAACTACAGACAAGTACAATCCTGATCCGCCAACCATTAGTGGAAACCTGCCGGCATTTTTAATTGATTCGAGTGATAATTTAAAATCCTGTGCAAAACGGAAAATATTGTATTCTTCAGTTGGATCAACTATATCAATCAGATGATATTTAATATTATTTTTTTTGAACTCGATAAGATCCTTTCCTGTACCGATATCCATACCAGTATAAACCTGTCGGGAATCAGCCGAGATAATTTCACCATTTATCTTGGAAGCAAGATTTACTGCTATTCTCGTTTTACCAACAGCAGTCGGTCCTAAGATTGTGACCAATTCGAAAGGCATGATTATAATTTATTTGGGGTAAATATTTCCGGCAGCTTAGTTAGCAACCGGTAGAAACAAGTGAAATGTTGAACCCACTCCCTTAATACTTTCCACATCAACACTTCCGGAGTGAGCAGTGATAATTTTTTTTGCGAGAAGTAAATGAACTTCATCTTCTTTTATCTTTTCTTTGTAGTAAAAGTAATCCAGAATTTCACCTTCGGGGAATACAATAACACCTTTACCTTCATCCTGAATTGAAACTGAAATTTTATCCATAGAAAGTTCTGTACTGAAATAGATTTTTCCAGCATCTCGGCAATCAGCAACACAGGCTTTAATCAACTGAAAAATTGCAGTAAATAATTTAGCACGATCAATATCTACGACTGCGCCATCTCCGATTTTTTTATACAGCTTCACTCCCTGTGTTTCGCAGTACTCGGAAAGGAGTTCGAGTACATCGTCAATGAATTCGTTGAAATGAACCTTGCCGCTTTCAAGTGCTATTTCATCAACTAATACTTTCAGCATACTGTCGGTCAGATCAATAACAGAGGCTGCTTGTTTCTGCAGCATTCTTACAATATCATCTGTATCAGAAGGAAGATTTTTAGAGCTTAATATTTTAGTGTAGCTGTCGATAATATCTATCGGGATATGTAACTCCTTTGTGATAACATCTCTGAGTTTTCTTCCGGAATTTAGTTTTTCTTTGTTCAGAAGTGATTCAAGAGTTTTGGTGCGTGAAATGGCTGTTTCAAGCTGCTTGCTTATCATTGTAAGGTAAGATACTTCATCATCACTAAATTTTTTGTTATCCCGTGCTGTCTGAATAACTGCGATTGTTTCACCAACATCATTCATAACAGGGAAGTAGAGAATCCGTTTCATTCTTGCCGGACCTGGATAGTCTATCTTTGAATTAAAACGGCTGTCTTCAGTTGGCCTGTCAAAATTTATAGGTGATTTTCGAAGTGCGCATGCACCTGTCAATCCATCCGCTATTTCAAAAAATTCGTTTTTGCTTTTACCTTCCTGTGTAATAATCTTGTACATTGATGAATTTTTTTCTTCCACAAAAATCAGATCGGCACTTTCAGAATTTGTAAGATCGCGGATCGATCTTTTTGTGTTTTTCACTAACTCAGTCATACTTATTCCGCTGAAGATCCGATTAAGAGCGAGGAATATTTTTCTTACGACTTCTCTGTTAATACCAGTTTCAACAGGAGCGATTTTTACTTCGTCGTTAGCTTTAATTTCCGAAGATATAATTTCTGGTTCACTAGAATCCGGTGGCAGATTTTCAGCTGGCTCTGATTGTGGTGTAACTTCATATTCCTCTGCTGCAATCGGCTCTAACAAGTCAATCTGATCATCTTCTGTCATTTCACTCAATTCTTCCAAAGCTTGTTCAAGCTCAAGATTATCTTCCAGAATAAGTTCATCTTCTATCTCAATGGATTTTTCCATCAATTCAAGATCAGGCAATAATTGCTGAGTTTGTACCGGAGGTGGTTCCTTTTCAGATTTTTTTTCATCTTCTAATTTATTGTCATTTGCAAATGCACGAAACCGGACCGGTCTATCTCTTTCGGATATATTAAATTTCCTTTCAGCATCAAGAGTGGGTTCGGGCAATTTAAATTCACCGAATTTTCCGAAATTTTCTGCTATTTGGGGGATTTTTTTGAATATTGATTGAAGGATCGATTTGTCAATTCTGTAGTAAACCACTTTACTAAAAGCCATAGCAGAAGAAATTCTTTTCGTCTCATCCTGAAGCTCTTTTTCACCAAAAAAATCATTTAATATTTTACTGGCAACATAGCTGTGGGATGGAAACTTAAGCTTTACTTCTCCTTTGATTATAAGATAAAGATCATTGCCAGGATCACCGGTTCTGTAAATAATATCGCCTTCTCTGGCCTCTCTAATTTCTTTTTGATCAAAAAAGGAATTAAGCAGGGATTCTTTCAGGCCAGTGAAAAGTTTGTTACTTCTGATATCTCGGGTTGTCCGGGTAATTGGCATATGCTAAATAAGCGAATATCAATTTATTAATTGAGTTTAAAATTAGGTATCCCAATATAAAAGTGCAAAGATTACTAAAAAGATCTGTAATCTCTGAGAGAATAATAACCATAATTTCATTAGTTTTGAATCCTAAATTACTTAAAAACATCTTACGAATGGAAGAAAAAGAGCTTATTGAAAAAGCGCAGGCCGGCGATAAGCAATCTCTGGCAGAGTTGGTAAAGCAGTACGAACAAACTATTTACAATTTTGCATTTAAGATTTGCCGGGATAAAAATTATGCTGAGCATATTATGCAGGAAACTTTTTACAGTATGGTTAAATCACTTCATCAGTTTGACCATAATTCAAAACTATCAACATGGCTGTACCGGATAGTTGCCAACCATTGCCTGATGATGGCCAGAAAAGCAAAGAGCCGGTCTTTTGTTTCACTTGATGATGAGGAAAATCTTTTTGAAGACAGATATGCAGCTGACTGGAGTACAATTCCATATAAGGATACAGAGAACAAGGAACTAAAAAAAATTCTTGATATGGCAATACAGAATTTATCACCGGATTATAGACTCGTATTTCTTTTACGGGATGTTGAAGGCCTTTCAACGGAAGAAACCGCAAAGGTTACTGATCTGTCTGTACCAGCAGTAAAGTCAAGACTTCACCGTGCAAGAGCTTTTCTAAGAAAAGAAATTAATGAGGCATTCAGCAGATGAAAAAAGAAAAAATAACCTGCAAGGAAGTAATGAAGCACGTTTGTGAAAGTTTGGGTGAAAACCTGAATGATGAAAAATGTGCAGAAGTTAAAAATCATCTTGATACTTGCCCGCATTGCAAAGAATATTTTAAATCAGTAGAAATAACAATTGAGTGCTATAGAAAATATAACGTTCAAGTGCCGGAAGAAGCTCATGGCCGATTAATGAAAATGCTTGGCTTGGAGGAATAATTAATGCCAATATTTGAATACAAATGTTCCGTCTGCAACAATAAATTCGAATTCCTCCACAAATCTACAACTCAGCAGGAAGAAGTAATCTGTCCTGTCTGCAAATCAGATGAAAACAGAAAATTATTTTCTTCATTCAGTGCAAGTATCAAGAGTGGATCAAATTCTTTGGCCGGGGAGTGCAGCACAGGCAGCTGTGGTTTACCCGTAAATACTTGTTCCTCAGGGATGTGCGGTCTAAATTAAAATTAGCTTGTGTCAAACTTATGTCAAGTTAGCAATTCTCCAGCAACTTGAGATTATTCGAGCAAGTTTGCTGATCGCAAAAAAACGTGTTAATATTGCACATAATTTATTCGTTTTTTCTAATTGAAATAACATAACCAAACTGTAAACGAAACCCGGAGCGATATTCGATAAATCTTTACTGCTTCTCAAAATCAAATTCCCTTTAAAATATCCGTATTCAATCCATTCATATTTGTTGAATGGAATCCTTCAAAGATGATGGCTGTGAAGTAGAAGTTTATCCTGAAAAAATTAACTCCGTTTAAGTTTGATTACTAAAATATTATTTATCCAACGGGCAGGATTAAAAATAAAACAGCCGTACACAATTTCGACTTTGTAAGAATGTTAAACAGGAGCATCTTATGAAAATACTCTCACAGATTTTTCTATCATTGTTGATAGTTTCCAACCAGATAATATTTGCAGGAACAACAGGCAGACTAGCAGGTCGTGTTACGGATGCAACCGGTGAACCTCTTCCTTTCGTAAATGTTGTTATTATGGGAACAACACTGGGTGCAGCGACAGATATTGATGGATATTATTCAATTATTAATGTTCCGCCGGGAAACTATGAAGTTAAAGCCTCGGCAATAGGATATAACAGCGTTACTTATCAGGATGTAAAAGTCTCAATTGATCTTACCACCACAATTGATTTTCAACTATCTGAAGCATCTGTTGAGTTGGGTGAAGAAGTTGTAGTTATAGCTACAAAACCATTAGTAAAGATGGATTTAACAGCTAGCACTTCTATTGTTGGTGATGATGTTATTTCTCAACTCCCTGTCGCTGAAGTTCAGGATGTGTTAAAACTTCAAGCGGGCGTTGTTGTTTCCGGGGGAAACATTCACATCAGAGGTGGAAGAGCTAACCAGGTTGCTTACCAAATTGATGGAGTTCCTGTTACTGACGTTTACGATGGAAGCAGTGTTATTAATGTGAATCAAAACTCTGTCCAGGAATTACAAGTTATCAGTGGTGCATTTAATGCTGAATATGGTCAGGCTCAATCAGGTGTTGTAAATCTTGTTACAAAAGATGGCAATAATGAATTTAATGGAAATCTTCAACTGTACAGCGGTGATTATGTTTCCGATAGAACAGATGTTTTTACAAACGTAGACGATTTAAACCCGATAGGAATCAGAAATATTGAAGGGAGTCTTAGCGGACCAATTCTTCAGGATGAGTTATTCTTCTACGTAAATGGACGATATTATTACAACGCTGGATATCTATACGGTCAAAGAGTATATTTGATAAGTGATCGTGCCATTGAAAATCCTATTACTCAGGAATTCGAAGTTCAGGAAAGTGGTGATGGCGAATTTGTTTCGATGAACGAAAGTGAAACTATCTATGGTCAGGGGAAATTAACTTACCAACTATTCCAGGGTTTTAAACTAAGTTATAATTATTTGCTTGAGCAAAGAGATTATTTTGATTATGATCATAACAATAAACTGACACCGGATAATAATCTCCAAAGATTCAATAAATCATACACAAATATTTTAGCAATAAATCATGCTGTATCTAACAACAGCTTCTATACCTTGAATTTAAGTTATGCATACAGAGATTACAGGCAGTATTTATTTGAGGAGATTTATACAGGCAACGCAGCTAAACCAACAAATTACGAAGACAATTCAACGGTAGTAACTCCACCTTACAGCTTTGCAGTTGGGGGTACAAACAATAATCGTTTTGTAAGAAATACGGGAACGTACGGAGCCAAGCTTGATTGGACATCTCAGCTTACACAGGAAATTAATTTGCAGTTTGGCGGCGATTACAGATATAATGAGATTTATCTTGAGAATATTAATCTTGTTCCGATGGTTGATGAAAACGGCCAGAAAGTCACTCCATATAATGTGGATGTCCCAAATATTTCTTCAACAGATTATGACACCTATAATCATGAACCAAATGAAATTGCTGGATATGTTCAATCAAAGTTCGAAGCATTTAATCTGATTTTCAATCTGGGTTTAAGAGTTGATTACTTCCAGCCAGATGGAGTTGTGCTTAATGATCCGACTGATCCTAATATTTACAACCCGCTGAAACCAAATAACAGATTTAATGACGCAAATGGAAACGGAGTTCAGGATCCAGGCGAAGCATCTAAAACTTTTGAAGAAAGAGAAACCTACTGGTATAGAGATGCTACCTCTAAAACACAGGTAAGTCCTCGTGTAGGTTTGGCGTTTCCGATTTCAGCGAATGGTGTTGTTCATTTTTCATATGGACATTTTTTACAGCTTCCGCGATATGAATACCTTTATCAGAATCCAAGGTTTAAACTAGGCGTAAATTCTGGTAATGCCGGCTTGTTTGGTAACGCTGACCTGGAACCGCAGAAAACTGTTAAGGGTGAAATTGGATTGCAGCAGCAAATCGGAGATGATATGTCAGTTGATGCAACAGTTTTCTTTGAAGATTTTAGAAATCTTACCGGAACCCAAACCCAGGATGTAGTTGTATTTGGCGGAGCTCAAACATACAGTCAATATATTAACTCAGATTTTGGAAGTTCAAGAGGATTCGTTTTAAAATTCACAAAAAGATTTTCCGGCGGATTCGCAGCTTACGTAGATTATACATTCTCCGATACAAAAGGAAATGCTTCAGATCCAGCCGATTCGAGGAATGCTGCACTTGGCGGTGCATTGCCAGAAACATATATAGCTCCTTTAAACTGGGATCAAACACACACACTAAATGTATCATTAGCTTATTCCAAAGCAAGTGATTGGGGATTTTCTCTTATTGGTAATTTCTTTTCAGGTCAGCCTTACACGCCAGCAGTTAACAAAAATACAAGAGTTACACAAAATGCTTTCCCAAGAAACAGTGCTGATAAACCCACAATTGTAAATGTTGATCTAAGAGTTTACAAGGATTTTGAAATAGCATCGGGTACCTTACTATCTGTTTTCCTAAGAGTGTTTAACCTATTAGACTTTGATAATCCTGTTAATATTTATACAGATACTGGAGATCCTTTCTTCACTTTTGCAAAACTTGAAGCAGAGAAAATAAATCCGACTCTATATAATAATTCACTTGACGAACTTTATACTAATCCTACTTATTTCTCTGAGCCAAGGAGAGTTGAGTTAGGATTAGGTTTAAACTTTTAATTTTAAGCGAAGGTAATTATGAAGAAAATACTTTTAATTCTATTTCTATTATCCGGCATCAGTGTTTTTGCCCAGCGAACCAGTGATCCGACACTGCTTACGATTGGGTACCATACCGGAAACAGAGCAGCAATTACTTACTACAATGACGGTCAGATTGCCGGAGTAAACACCGGAATTGATATCAGGGGTGAATGGCCACTTGGTTCAGGTGAAAACTACATTGGTGATTGTATCCCATTGATCGGCGTAGAATTCATTAATACACTTAATGATACTCTTCAATCTATTGTTATTTCACGAGGTCCCAGACGCGGTCAGTTTGACGAAAAGAGTCCGAGCGGATATTTCTGGGGATGGAATCCTGTCCCGGGATTCAGAAATCCGAATTACCCTTCTGTCGCGATGAGTCATTTGCCACAGTCCTGGCCAATTGAAGGATGGAACGATCCGGTTGCTGGAAACTGGAAAGACGAAAACGGAAACACTCAGTGGTTCGGTTATTTCGGCAGAGGTATTCAAAACGCTGATCAGGAATCTTTCTTCGAAGCCGATGATGATTGGGATGATGAATTCAATGCGAACTTCAGACCAGATTCAAATAACCTTTCCAGGAACGGAATGGCTCTTCGTATGAGACAAAGAGGTTTTCAATGGTCAAGTTTCTTAGCTGAAGATGCAATATTCTGGTTGTATGAAATCAACAATGATGGAACAACGCTTTATAAAAAAGCTAATTTCGGAACTATAGTTGGAACATTAGCCGGTGGTGATGGCGACAGCCAGGATGACCTTGGATTTTTTGATATCAATGACTGGATAACTTATTCTTGGGATAGTGATGGCATTGGTAATCGTGGACAAAAAGTTGGATACGTTGGTTATGCTTTCCTCGAATCTCCGGGAAATCCTTTTGATGGAATTGATAATGACAATGATTCCAAATCAAATTCACCGAGGTTCGTTTCTTCCGATTTTAATGCTGTTATTTATAATGCTGGTGAGCAGGTTGTGCTAATTTCAGATACAGTTGATGCTCAGGGATTAAGAATTTATAAAAGATCGCTTCATACAGTTAAATCTACTACAGATACAGTTTTTTCACTCGGAGTCAGATTCATCATTGAACCTGGTGTGACTCAACTTAGAGAAGGTAATGCAACTCTCACATTAGTTAACGGCCAGGAAATTTTTATCCCGGATCCTTCGGCAAACGATGCTATAGACAATGACCTTGATGGTTTGGTTGATGAAAACCAGGCAACTCACTATGAAACCAGAGTTAGAAGAGGATTGACCGGTCTGTCGTACAAAAATTTTGTCACTGGGGCGGGAGTGAATGATCTTTTAATCGATGAAAGAAGAGATAATGATATTGATGAAGATGAAGATTGGGATCCGTTGTTTGATGATTTAGGAGAAGACGGGTTAGGTCCGGAAGATGATAACTATCCGGGTCCGGATTTTGGCGAGGGAGATGGAATACCAACTCAAGGTGAACCAAATTTTGGGAAAACCGATCCAGATGAATCTGACCAAATCGGTCTTACCGGATTTAACTTCTTTGAACTCCAAAGTGCACCTGATTTAAGTATTGATTCATCTCTTTGGGGAAGAATGACTCCGGGAAGATTCGACGTTGTACCGGCAACTCCTCAGGATGGTGACTTTATTTATAGTTCAGGATTCTTCCCGCTCTTTCCAAAAACTCCCGAAAGATTTTCAGTTTCATTGTTATTCGGTGAGGATTACGCAGATATCGTAAAGAATAAAAAAATAGTTCAGCAGATTTACAATGCTGGTTATGCTTTCCCTCAGGCACCGAAAAAGCCAAAGATAAATATCACTCAAAATGACGGAAAGGTTGTTATTTATTGGGATGGTGAAGAGACAGAAAATTCCCGTGACTTCGTAACCAAACAACAGGATTTTGAAGGCTACAAAATTTACAGAGCAACGGATGCAAACTTCCGGGATGCAAGGACAATTACAAATGCTCTCGGTGTTTTAACATTCGATAAACCAATCGCTCAGTACGATCTAGCAAATCAGTATAATGGATTTTTCATCCCGAGTGCAGAACTGCTGGAAGCCTTCGGCGGAATTACATATTACTTCGGTGAAGGTAACGGAATAGTAAACCGGTTTGTCGATTCGACTGTTACTCCGGGTATCACATATTATTATGCAGTTTGTGCATTTGACCACGGAGACGGAACACCGGATATCTTTCCGGAAGAAAATTCTAAATTTATATTCAGATCAAATACCGGTGAGGTAATACTTGATGATAACACAGCGTTTATAACTCCAGGTAGAAGACCAGCCGGGTATTCAAATGCATTTCTTGATGATCTGGAAAAATCCGATCCATTCTTCGGAACAGGTTATGCAGCAGTTGAAATTATTGATGAAGCGGAAGTTCGGGATGGATTCAATTATCAGATAGTTTTTCAGGATACAGGACTGACAGATTTAACTTCCAACTGGACTTTGTTGGATTTGCAGACACCGGATACTGTTTTTGTTCCGCTTGCGAATCAGACCTACATCGTCAATCCAAACGATTCTATTCCACTTCCTGCTGGTACGGATACAATTTTTGTAAACGGCAACAAAGTCGGAGTTACCGGTCAGTCATACTACACTGCTGTTTATGATGCTCTCGTTTTCGAATCCAATTTGTTTAACGGAGAGACACCGGTTCGTCACGGATTCAGGATGCAGTTATATAATGATTTTATTGCAGTTGATACATCCTATGCATCAAATATTCCTTCTGATCCACCACCGACATTTGAAGTTTTGAGGTTTGTTGCAAACAATCCAAAATATAATGGTTACGCAACGCCAAATGATTATGTGATTGAATTTTATGATTCAATAATTGACACTTCTGTTGTTGATACTGTTGGCACCGGTGCAAGCAATATTGTTCCGGCAAGACCGATTAACTTCAAGGTTAAAAACCTAACGAAAGATCAATATATAGATGCGGTTTATTTAAGAGTAGGTACCTTAAGTTATACTTACAGCATATGGTTTAAGGAATTTGTACAAGGACAGTACGTAAGAACCTGGCGTGTGAATATTAGGTACAGAACTCTTAGTGAACTTGAAACCGCTGGAACGTTCAACATAATTACTTTTAAACCGTTTAATCAGAATGACAGTTTCTTCTTTACGATGTATGGAGCCAGGATAGATAATGATCTCGCAAAAGACCAGCTTGATAAGATTAAAGTTGTGCCAAATCCTTACGTAGTCACACATGCCGGTGAACAAAGGCTACTCAGTACACAAACAAGCGGAAGAGGCGAAAGAGAAATCCGTTTTACATATATTCCGCCGGGATCGAAAATATCAATCTTTACTGTAAGAGGTGAGCTGGTAAGAACTCTAAATACCGAAAATCTTTTTGTCGGCGATGTTTATTGGAATTTACGAAGCGAAGAAAATATTGATGTAGCCTTTGGTGTCTACGTATTCGTTGTTGACGCACCGGGGATTGGTACCAAGATTGGCAAATTTGCCTTAATTAAATAATGGAGAATGAAATTATGAAAAAGTTTATAATAATATTTCTTTTACTCTCTGTTGGCTGTTTATTTGGTCAATCAAAAATTGGATCGACTGCGGCACCGTTTCTTAATATAGGTGTTGGACCTCGAGCGATTTCAATGGGTGGAGCTTTTGTTGCCACGTCAAATGATATAAGCTCATTGTACTGGAATCCGGCGGGTGCTTCCCGAAGCAATACTAATGAAGCGATCTTTGCACATTCCAGCTGGTTCGCTGATATTACGTATGAATGGGCCGCTGCAATGGTAAAATTAGGAGATGCTGGCACTGTGGGTTTAAACCTTACTTATCTGAACTATGGTGAAATGGAAATAACAACCTTAGCTGAGCAGGACGGTACAGGGCAGATGTTCTCAGCACACGATCTTTCGCTGGGGATGACTTATGCTTATAACCTGACTGACAGATTCTCACTCGGTGGAACGGTTAAATACATTCAGCAGAAAATTTGGAATACTTCCGCAAGTGCTTTCGCAGTTGATCTTGGTGTATTATTCTTGTCTGATATTTATGGATTAAGGATCGCAGCTACAATCACAAACTTTGGAACCGGGATGAGAATGGACGGACAGGATTTGTTTGTCCAGCACGATATTGATCCAAATAATTATGGTAACAACGAACAGATACTTGCATCCCTCAGAACCGATGAATTCCCACTTCCATTAACTTTCAGAATTGGTCTGGCAATGGATGTTGTGGATAGTGAAGAACATCGGGTTACTTTGGCTGCTGATGCTTTACACCCGAATGATAACGATGAATCAATAAATGTTGGTGGTGAATATATGTTTAATAATCTTATTGCATTCAGATTAGGTTATAAATCATTGTTCCTTTCTAATTCCGAAGAAGGATTTACTGCCGGGGTTGGATTAAACTATAATTTCACTACTGATTTTGGTGTCAGAGTAGATTATGCTTACCAGGATTTTGGTATGCTTGATTATACTCAACATTTTTCATTAGGCATTAAATTTTGACCTTATTTAGTGAATAATATTTAATGGAAAAATTATCTATATTTGGATTTGAAACTTTAATCAACAGCAATATTTCACAATAATAGAAGGATAGAAATATGAATAAATTGCTCTACATTTCCTTTTTGCTCTTGCTCGCGGGCCTCTCATTTGCCCAGCCCAAAGACATTCTCGTTAACTGGGAATGCAATATGGAAATTGAAATACTTTCTGGTAGATTTAATACTTCCGATACTGTCGCTGCCAGAGGTAATTTCAATGGATGGGGTCGGCACGACCTTGTTCCAAGCACTCTAGACCCAAATTTTTATATCAGCGAAGTTCCTGATACAGTATTTGGTGCTGAAGTTGGCGATACCATTATAACCGGGTATAAATTTTTCTATACACCAAGTAACTGGGAAGGCGGATCTGACAGAAGATACATTCTTACCCAGGATGATTACAACAACGGCGAAGCTGTAATTTCACGTGCATTCAATGACGGTACTCTTGAAACGGTTACCAATCAGCCAACTGACGTTATATTTACAGTCGATTGCAATAATGCAATTTCTGCAATAAATAACCAGCCATTTCCTGTGGTAAATACTGTTCATATGGCAGGTGGAACACCTCCTTTACAATGGCCTGATCTTGGTTGGCCTGATGCACAGATAGATAGAATGATTCCTATGTATGATGACGGAGCGACAGGTGGAGATGAAACAGCTGGTGATAAAATATTTACGGCGACTGTTACATTTCCTGCATATACGATTTTTGAAATTCAGTACAAGTATGGTATCAATTACGCCGACGCTGTAAATAATGGTGGCGGAAACGATAATGAAAATGCCATAGGCGCTAACCATGTGATTGAATTATTTGCTCTTGCATGGCAGTGCCGTGTTGATAATGTATTCGGTACAATGGGAAATCATGCATTCACAACAGATGTGAACGATCTTCCAGGTTCAACTCCAGTTGCTTATGCTCTT